>JAXMGF010000028.1:0-22671 GCA_046347365.1 Acinetobacter sp.
TTTGACCATTTATATCATGCGGAAATTCAGTATTGGCAACAGCATGGCTTTTTACAGCATGTTGACTATGCGTTCTCACGTGATCAAGCTGAAAAAATCTATGTGCAGGATATTCTAAAACAGCAGTCTACGCGTTTAAAACAATGGATTGAACAAGGTGCGGCCGTGTATGTCTGTGGTAGCTTGAATGGTATGGCCAGTGGTGTGGATCAAGTCCTAAAAGAAATTCTGGGTAATGAGCTGGTTGAACAGTTGAGGCATGAGCAACGTTACCAACGTGATGTGTATTAATCTCATTCCAATTTTAATCGGGTGTGTGATTTTAATAAGGTGAACACAATTCACCCCTACATGCCTGTATTTAATTGATTTGTAGGGGCGCACTGTGTGCGCCCTATATTTATATGATTGAGCCTAGAATTTCTTTTCAACTGTAAACTGGAAACTTGGAATTGCTTCGTTGTTACGGGCCTGATAGAGGCTACCATCAGATTGGTTGGTTAAACGCTCTTTGTAGTCAGTGCTTAAAATATTGTTCAGGTTTAGGCTGGCTGACCAGTTTTTGGCAAAGCGTTTGGTTGCCGCAATGTCCACATTGAAACGCTGGTTGGTGGTACGGTTATAAGGCTGGCCATCCAGAGCACGGGTAAATTCAGGCGTATAGTTGACATTGATGCTGGTGGAGAGCTGCCAAGGCTTGTAGCTGTATGAAATGCCTGAACTCGCGGTATAAGGTGCAACATCACTGACCAGACGGTCATTGTGCTGGGCATCTTCAATGGTTGCACGTACGGTTGAGACTTGCCCATTGAGCATAAAGGCATGTCCAGCTTCAGTCTGTTTCAGTGCATAACGACCAGAGAATTCCACACCGTAGGTGGTGGCTTCATTCTGGTTTTGTGGGCGTTCAACATAACGGCTACCCTCAAGCGCAATCACCCGTTCAATATAGTCCTTGATTTCACGGTGATAGGCGGTTAAGTTCACGCCACCACTGGCAGAATCAAATGCCAGGGTTGACTCAAATGCCTTGATCTTTTCAGGTTTTAGGTTTGGATTACCCCCACGGTCAGGATTGTTGAGCGAACCTGCATCGCTGTCCGTGGAAACCGTTACGTTTGGAATCAGTCGATCAGTGTTTGGACTGCGAAACGCCTGACTTAAATTGGTTTGAATCGACCATTGGTTGGTGAGGTCAAAACGGTAGGCAAGTACAGGACTTAAATGATGGTCCTGATAATCCACCAGACCTGAACGGTCCAGCCATTCCTGACGTGCCCCCAAGGTGACAGTTTGGCGGTCAGTAAAGCGCCAGCTTCCCTCACTGTAGAGGGCATAGCGTTGTTCATCCAGACTTTGGCTGACATTGCTGCCCAACTGACTGTTGTTTGCACTGACCCCAAACTTAATCTGGCGGGTTTGGTCAAACTTACGCACACCATCATAGGCCAAACCATATTCGTCCACGGTTTCATCAGTATAAATGCTGTTGAGTGGAGAGCGGGTCAATTGCGTTTCAGTCTGATGTTCAACTGTTAAGCGAACCTTGTCACTGAGGTCTTTATCCTTACGTTCATAACGAGTATTCAGGCGAATACTGTCATTTTTATCATCCTGAATCTGGTCGCCACGTACCCCTGTGCTTTTATTATTGCGATAAAACAGTTCAGCAATGAGTTTTTGCTGGTCATCCAGTTCATATTGCAGACGGGGGGAGAACATTTGGCTGGTACGGTTGGTGGTGCGTAGCTGCTCACGTGTGCCTGTAGCTGTTTCCGTCTTGGTAATGGAGGTGGTGTCATTCCACATCTGGTTGGCAGACAAGCTGTAGACCCACTGATTGTCACGGCCATCGGCCTGTACGCTGACCTGTTTGCGTTCGGCTTCCTGCTTGCCACTGTCGCGTAAACCATAGCCGAGCTTTACTGAACCATTTAAACGAGTATCCAGCGGTTCCTTTAAAATAATGTTGATGACTGCGGATGATGCGACAGACGCTTGAGCGACACTTGGCTGCTTGACCACCTCAATCCGTTCGATCATGTCTGGGGTAATGGTGTCAACAATGGACATGCCACCGCGTGGACCACCTTGCACAGGTTCACCATTGATCAGAAATGTCGGTGCGCCACCACCACGGAAACGCATGCCAGAAGCACCATTTCCGCCACGTGGGCCTGGGCCACTTGGTAACTGGAAACCAGCGGCGCGACGTAAGGCATCCATAACTGTCTGGTCGCCATACTGGAGCATTTCATCACGGGTGATGATGGTTTTAGGCACTGCACTAATATCATCATCTTTTGGTTTTTGTGGTTCCGCCGATGCCTTGAATGACAGTGTAGGGAGCACCTGTGCTGTCTGTTCAGCAGGAGATGAGGCTGGCGCTGTGGTGGATTCAACATCATTTGCTAAAACTGAAGAACTTAGGCTGAGTAAAGCCGAGCTGAGTACGGTCAGCTTTCCATAGCGGAATGGATGCTTCATTGAAATTACCCCAAAACATTGATGATCAAATTATTTTGAATATAGACTAATGTAAAATTGTGTAGAAAAATCGAATATCTGTGCGGTAATAGCTTGAATTTGAGATTATTTTTTTATTCATTTAATGAGGAAGCACAATAGAGTGAGCCGCCTGACACAGCACATGGTTTCCTGATTTGATTCAACTATCAATTCCAAAAAACTGTAGATTTTGCTAATCAAGTTCAGCGCCCTTTGCTTATCAAAAAAATCTTGATTAAAGGTTGGTGAATTTATCTTTTGGTAAAATTGATAAAATAATTTATATCTATCTTATTGAATAATATAAAAAGTCATTGATTTTAAAATTGGAATATTCTAGTATTTAGTGGGTAAGAAATGTACAAAATTAATATTTAAATGATGATATAATTGTGACTTGTTTTTATTTTGTCATTATTAAATGTTGAAAATTTATCATTTTGTTCCTTTTTATTAGTATTAAAGAAAACCATACAATAGAGATAATAACAATGAAGATATTACTTGCACTGGTTATGGTCTGTTCAGTCCTTATTTTAGGATATGCTTCCTATGTAGATTCCAAAAACAAGAAACGCCAGGAAATTACTAAAATTGTGAATGATGCTGAACATAGCTTGAATACAATCCAGCATAACACTAATTATGTAAATTCCACCCATATTTCCTCCTCAAAACACCATAACTAAGGATAGAGTTCTATGATGATGCGGCAGGTGAGGTGCCTGATGTTTTTTGAACTCAGGAATCCATGTGCTTTTTTATCTGGACATGCGCCAGTTTTGTATGGAATCTGCTAAAATATTTACCATTAAATAAAAAGCTGCATCTTGTTATGCGGCTTTTTACGTTCTGATAGCGGAATCGAATTTTATATAGATTGTTTCAGTAACAGGTATGAAGCTGGCATATAGATTGCTTTGTCGCTTTATATGCCGTTTTGTGCCCATTGAAAAAATGTTTCAACACAAGCGTATAGATTTCCATTCTACGATCTTGGATTTTACAGGTGCCATGTTATGACAACACCTCATGCTTCGGCTGGTTTGTTGGAACGCTTATTTAAACTAAGCGAAAATAAAACCAGCTTTAGAACCGAAGTTCTAGCAGGTGTAACCACATTTTTGACCATGTGTTACATCATTATTGTAAACCCGCTTATCCTGTCTGAAACGGGTATGGATCATGGTGCTGTGTTTGTTGCGACCTGTCTGGCTGCCGCAATCGGCTGTTTGGTGATGGGGCTGGTTGCGAATTATCCAATAGCACTTGCACCTGGGATGGGCCTGAATGCCTATTTTACCTATTCTGTCTGTCTGGGAATGGGGGTGCCGTGGCAAACCGCACTTGCGGCGGTTTTTGTTTCAGGAATTGTATTCCTGGCCATTAGCTTCTTTAAGATTCGTGAAGCGATTGTCAATGCTATTCCCATGTCGCTGAAGTTTGCCATTGGTGGTGGTATTGGTTTATTCCTTGCCCTGATTGCACTGAAAAATGCAGGAATTATTGTGGATAATCCTGCGACCCTTGTGGGTCTTGGTGACATCAAGCGGCCCAGCAGTATTGCTTGCGCTGTTTGGCTTCCTGATGATTGTGGTTTTGCATCAGTTTAAGGTGCGTGGTGTATCATCATCAGTATTCTGGTGATTACTGGAATTGCGACAGCCTTGGGCTAAACGAGTTCAAGGGTGTTGGACGATTCCATCAATGCACCGTTTATTTATGCAAATGGATTTTGAGGGCCTGTTCACCGCAAAGTATGGTGGGCGTGATTTTTGTATTCTTTATTGTTGACCTGTTTGACAGTACGGGAACATTGGTTGGCGTGTCACATCGTGCTGGTTTGTTGCAGGATGGCAAATTACCGCGTTTGAAAAAAGGCCTTGTTCGCAGACTCAACCGCAATTGTTGCGGGTGCGGCCTTGAGTACATCATCCACCACACCTTATATTGAATCTGCTTCTGGAGTTGCGGCAGGTGGGCGTACAGGTTTAACCGCAGTTGTGGTTGCCTTGTTGTTCATTGGCTGTTTATTTTTGGCACCCTTGGCGCAGTCAGTACCTGGCTTTGCGACGGCACCCGCATTGCTGTTCATTGGCGTGTTGATGATTCAGGGTATCACCCATATTGACTGGGAAGATATTACCGAAGCGGTTCCTGCCTTTTTAACCATTGTGTTTATGCCATTTACCTACTCAATTGCAGATGGTATCGCGATGGGCTTTATCAGCTACGCGCTGGTTAAATTATTCACGGGCAAGGCAAAGACCGTTCCCTATGGTTTGGATTATTGCAGCGCTTTGGGTATTTAAGTTTATTGCCTTTGGCGGTTAACATATCAATCAATAAAGGATGTCGTTATGGCTGGCGACATCCTTTTTCTTTGGAAAAATGATGAATGCAATTGAACTGATACAGGCGCTAAAAGCCGAATTGCATGTGCATATTGAAGGGACATTTGAACCAGAGTTGATGTTTTGCCATCACACAGCGCAACCAGATTCAGATTCCATATCAATCTGTTGAAGAAGTGAGCAGGCCTATAACTTCCATAATCTTCAGTCTTTCTTGGATATCTACTACGCAGGTGCCAATGTACTGGTACATGAGCAAGATTTTTATGACCTTGCGTGGGCGTACTTTGAAATGTGCTGAAGATAAAGTGGTACATACTGAAATGTTCTTCGACCCTCAAACACACACTGAGCGTGGGGTGGAATTTGCAACGGTGATTGCGGGTTTAAAACGTGCCTGTCAGGATGCACAGCAAAAGCTGGAGTATTAGTTCTCAACTGATCATGTGTTTCCTGCGTCATTTAAGTGAAGAAAAAGCGTTTGAAACTCTTGAGCAGGCATTGCCATTCAAAGATGAAATTATTGCGGTTGGTCTGGACTCAAGTGAGGTGGGTCATCCACCTGCGAAGTTTGAACGTGTCTTTGCCAAAGCCCGTGAGGCAGGGTTCCTGATTGTGGCCCATGCAGGTGAAGAAGGGCCACCAGAATATGTCTGGGAAGCGCTGGATTTATTGAAAGTGAACCGTATTGATCATGGTGTGCGCTCTGAGGAAGATAAGCAACTCATGGCTCGCCTGATTGCAGAGAAAATGCCGTTAACGGTTTGTCCACTCAGCAACTTAAAGCTGTGTGTGGTGAATGACATGAAAGAGCATAATATTCGCCGTTTGTTGCAGCAGGGTGTACATGTCACAGTCAATTCAGATGATCCATCTTATTTTGGTGGTTATATGAATGATAATTTTATTGCCATCCAGCAAGCTTTGGATTTAAGCAATGAAGAGTTAAAGCAGCTTGCAACCAACTCTTTTGAGGCTTCATTTATTTCTGATCAGGAAAAGCAGAAATGGATTGCAGAGATTAAAAAGATTTAAGTTTAAAAAACCGCGTGAAGCGGTTTTTTTATGGCTGTTATTTTATTTCGGCTGTCTCAACATACTCAGCAAGACATTGTCCTTATCAATCACATGATGTTTAATGGCTGCCAGAATATGTCCAGCAATCAGTAAGCCAGCAAACCATGACAGGTAAATATGCAAGGGTTTGACGATGCAAGCAGTTCAGGATTGTCCTGAATCAGACGAGGAATTTCAAATAAATACAGCACAGGAGCAGGGTAGCCTGCACTCAGCTAAATAGACAGCCTGTGATAGGCAAGGCCAGCAACATTAAATAAAGTAGAAAATGCCCAACGTGTGCCAGTGTTTTCATCATCGGTGACATACTGTCGGCAAGTTGTGGTGCAGAATTAGGTGTAACGCCAAGAAAATTCGAATCACCACCAGAAAAATAATGGTTGTAGCAATATTTTTGTGCAGGGTAATCACATTGCCTTTAAAACTGCCATCCACATCATAGCTGAGAAAATTACCGCCTTTATAGTCCCGATAAAACCTTAAGCTAGAATTGTTATATGATGTAAAGATGATGGTGGGTTATTTCATAAAATAAGCCATTAGGCACAATACGCCTGACAAAATTGAGATACAGGTAAGAATCGTGAAAAAGTTATTATTGATTGCTGCTCCCCTTGTTTTAGCGCTATCTGGATGTGTTGCCCCGAATGGAACGAGTCCAGCAACCACAACTTCACAGCAGTTGGGTATGGCCGCGCTTAAAATCGCCGTAAATGCGAAATGCCTGAATGAGATCAATACATTGCCTGCATGGAAAACCGCAACACGTTATATGACTGCGGACCAGCGTGACAATATCCAAACCAATGTCTGTGGCTGTGTCAGTGACAAGGCACCGAATAGTGTAACTGCTGTTGAGCTTGCAACTGCTGCCATTGATCCATCTGCACGCGCAACAATTGTCAATCAGGTGGTTTCACAAACCGTGAACGCCTGTGTTGCTGAAACACTGAAACGAGTGCAATAACAAAGACCAGGCTGAGAGATCAGCCTTTTGTGAATGAAGATGAGGAATAGCAGGTGTAGATGAAGCTGGAAGAGGGCACTGGTTGGTTCTGTTGTGGCCGCCGCAGTCATTTTAGATCCAGACAATCCCATTGTGGGCCTGAATGATTCCAAGAAACTGACTGAAAAGAAGCGTGAAAAAACTCTTTATCGAGATTCAGGAAAAAGCGCTTTGGCCTGGTCAATTGCTGAGGCAACACATGCTGAAATTGATGAGTTGAATATCTTACAGGCAACATTTCTTGCCATGCGCCGTGCGGTCGAAAGCTTGAACGTTCAGCCAGAAAAAGTCATTGTGGATGGTAATCAAATTCCAAAGGGCATTAGCATTGCATGTGAGGCTATTGTTGGGGGAGATGCTAGTCATGCTGAAATCAGTGCCGCTAGTATTTTAGCGAAAGTGACACGTGACCGACAAATGCAGGCTCTGGATTTAATCTACCCTGATTTTGGGTTTGCCAAACATAAAGGCTATCCAACCAAGGCTCATTTTGAGGCAATTGCTGCATATGGTGTTATTCATGAGCATCGACGTAGTTATGCACCCGTAAAAAAAGCACTGGGTTTATAATAGGTATAAAATACGCATCCCAAACATAATTAAAGCGACTAATATGAGTCGCTTTAATGATTGGAGAAGAATTCTGGAAATTAACGATTAAAGTTATTATGTCGAGCAAAATCGTTATTATCTTCTTCATAGGAAACTTGATAATCTTGATCAAGATGTTGTAAATGCTCATGCATGGCACGTTCATGTTGGATACGTTGGTAAATTTCCTCACGATGCACAGAAACTTCTTTAGGAGCATTTACACCAATACGCACCTGATTGCCTTTTACGCCAAGCACAGTGACACTGACTTGATCCCCAATCATTAATGTTTCTCCGACACGACGGGTCAGAATCAGCATGTTTATCTCCTTGCTAAACGCTTAAACTTGCAACAGGGAATTGTTTGAAAGCACAGCCTTAATATACAGAAAAATCTAAACAGAAATAAGTAAAAACAATATTTTTTTCGTAAGTTCTGTTGAGATGCTCTGAAAAATCTCATAGGTTAATATAACAGAGCCACTGTAGTAAAAACTATAGTGGCTCTTATTTTTTTACTATTTACTTGAAAGTAAATATGTTTATTCTGCTATTAATTAAGCACGTACACTACTTTCGCCATGTTCACGGTCTAAACCAAAAGCAGTATGTAAACAACGTACCGCAAGCTCTAAATAGTTTTCTTCAATAATCACTGAAATCTTGATTTCAGAAGTGGAGATCATCAGGATATTGATGCCTTCTTCAGCCAGTGCAGTAAACATTTTGCTTGCCACACCTGCATGCGAGCGCATGCCTACACCCACAATGGACACTTTTACGATATCGTCGCGTGTTGCAACTTCACGTGCGCCAATGGCTGTAGCAGTTTCTTCCAGAATCTTTTTCGCTTTCGCAAGCTCGCCACGGTTCACTGTGAAAGTAAAATCAGTGGTGCCATCTTCTTCCACATTCTGGATAATCATATCCACTTCAATGTTTGCGGCACCGATTGGCGACAAAATTTTGGATGCAACACCTGGAACGTCAGGAACACCCAAAATTGTTAATTTTGCTTCGTCACGGTTAAATGCGATACCTGAGATAATTGGTTGTTCCATGTTGTCTTCTGCCTCAGTGGTAATAAGTGTGCCTACGTTTTGTTTAAATTCTTCATCAAATGCGCCATCATCATCATTATCAAAGCTTGATAATACGCGTAATGGAACCTGATATTTACCTGCGAATTCAACAGAGCGAATTTGTAAGACCTTTGAACCCAAAGATGCCATTTCCAGCATTTCTTCAAATGAAATACGATCCACTTTTTTAGCTTTAGGTGCAACACGAGGATCAGTGGTATATACGCCATCCACATCGGTATAAATTTGGCATTCATCTGCTTTTAATGCAGCAGCAAGTGCAACGCCAGAGGTATCCGAACCACCACGACCTAAAGTGGTGATATTGCCGTCAGCATCAAAACCCTGAAAGCCTGCAACCACAAGCACACGGCCTGCATCAAGGTCAGCAGACATAACGTCAGTATCAATGGATTCAATACGGGCTTTGGTAAAGGCGCTGTCAGTCTTGATACCAACCTGACGACCTGTATAGGATTTAGCTTCCACACCAATCGAGTTCAGTGCCATCGCCAACATGGAAATCGTAACCTGTTCACCCGTTGACACCATTTGGTCAAGTTCACGTGGGTCAGGGGTGGTGGTAATGGCTTTTGCAAGCGCAAGCAGGCGGTTTGTTTCACCACTCATTGCAGACACAACCACGACCACCTTGTGACCGTGATCATGCCAGCGCTTGACACGACGAGCAACATTTAAAATGCGCTCAGGAGTACCCATAGAAGTACCGCCATATTTCTGTACGATTAATGCCATAGTTGTTCCATATAAGCCATGACCCTGAGAGGCTTTCAGGGTCAGTTACACAAAAGTGAAGTTCTTATTGCTCAAGCCATGCAGGCAGGGCTGCAATCACTTGATCAAACTTCTCGTTGAGTGGCGCGCCACCTTGTGCCAAGTCAGGTTTACCACCACCTTTGCCACCCAGCTCCTGAGCCAAGTGTTTGATGATGTCACCCGCTTTTAGATGTGCAGTATATTGTTTTGCAACGGAGGCGATTAAACTCACTTTATCGCCTTCAACGCCAGCTAAAATAATGACTGCATCATCTAATTTTGATTTTACGCTGTCATGTAGGTTGCGTAATGATTTTGCATCTAAACCTTGTACAGTGGTAATCAGGGTTTGACGACCTGCAATTTCTTTCACTTGATCTAATAAATCAGCTGCTTGGAAGCTGGCTAATTTTTGATTCAATTGTTCAATTTGCTTTTGCAGACTTGATGCTGTTTCAACAATTGATTCAACTTTTTCTACAGTTTGATCTTTTTGCGCTTTCAATAAAGCATTGATCGTCTGAATATCAGCTTCAGCTTTTTGAACAACTTCAAGTGCTTTGGTACCCGTTACGGCTTCAATACGGCGAACACCAGCTGCTACACCACCTTCAGAAGTGATTTTGAATAAACCAATATCACCTGTGCGCTTAACATGAATGCTACAAAGCTCGATAGAGAAGTTTTTCTCTTCAATAATAGAACCCATAGAAAGTACGCGAACTTCTTCACCATACTTTTCACCAAAAGCATCATTGCGCCTTTGGCTTTCGCTGATTCAATATCAAGTAATTCAGTGCTTACTGTCGTATTGGCAATCACTTCAGCATTGACCAAACGTTCAATCTGTTGCAATTGTTCAAATGAAACAGGTTGGTCATTGGCAAAGTCAAAACGTAAAATATCACTGGCAACCAAAGAACCTTTCTGTTGAACATGATCACCCAAAATTTGACGTAAAGCGGCATGTAGAAGGTGAGTTGCAGAGTGGTTGCGTGCTGTTGCTGCACGAATATCTGCTTTAACCGTTGCTTCAACATTTTGAGTTGCTTTGAGGCTACCCATTGTCACGATACCTTGGTGTACAAAAGCACCACCAGATTTTTTGGTATCTTGAACTTCAAAGATACCGGTATCGTTTTTGAAAATACCAGTGTCACCAATCTGACCACCACTTTCTGCATAGAAAGGGGTTTGGTTCAATACGATCAGTGCTTCATCGCCTTCGTTGATTTCATCAACTTGAATGCCATCTTTATAGATCGCAACAATTTGACCTTGACCTTGAGTTGCATCATAACCGTCAAATTGAGTTTCGCCTTCAACTTTTACAATGTTGTTATAATCAACTGCAAACTTACCAGCATCACGTGCACGTTGACGTTGTGCAGCCATTTCAACTTCGAAGCCAGCTTCGTCAATTGTAAGATCACGTTCACGCGCGATATCAGCAGTTAAGTCAGTCGGGAAACCGTAAGTATCGTAAAGTTTAAATACAGTTTCACCAGCAATCACATTGCCTTTTAGCTGAGCCAATTCACCTTCAAGTAATTTCAAGCCTTGTTCAAGTGTTTTCGCAAATTGCTCTTCTTCTTTCAGCAGTTGCGCTTCAATGCGTGCCTGTTGTGCTGCAAGTTCAGGATATGCTTCACCCATGACTTCAATTAGCGGTTGCAACATCTTGTAGAAGAATGAACCAGTCGCACCGAGCTTGTTACCATGACGCACTGCACGACGAATGATACGACGCAACACATAACCACGACCTTCATTTGAAGGATTAACACCGTCAGCAATCAAGAATGAGCATGAACGTGCATGATCTGCAATCACTTTTAAAGAAGCTGGGTATTCAACTGGTTTATTTTGAGCTTTCGCTTCAGCTTCAATTGCAGTGGTATCCAAACCAATGATTTCAGCAGCAGCTTTTAACAGGTGCTGGAACAGATCAATTTCATAGTTTGAATTGACATGTTGCAGAACTGCAGAAATACGCTCCAAGCCCATACCTGTATCTACAGATGGTGCTGGAAGAGGGTGCATTACACCATCCGCAGTACGGTTGAACTGCATGAAAACGTTGTTCCAGATTTCGATGAAACGGTCGCCATCTTCTTCAGGTGAGCCTGGTAAGCCACCCCAGATATGATCACCATGATCATAGAAAATTTCAGAACACGGACCACAAGGACCTGTATCACCCATTGCCCAGAAATTATCAGATGCGTATTTTCCGCCTTTGTTATCGCCAATACGAATGATACGTTCAGCATCGATTCCGATTTCTTTGTTCCAGATATCAAATGCTTCATCATCGGTATGATAAACCGTGACATATAAACGATCTTTCGGTAAGCCTAACCATTGTTCGCTGGTTAAAAATTCCCAAGCAAATTTCAGTGCATTTTCTTTAAAATAATCACCGAAAGAAAAGTTACCTAACATTTCAAAGAAAGTGTGATGACGTGCGGTATAACCTACATTGTCGAGGTCATTGTGTTTGCCGCCTGCACGTACACATTTTTGAGATGAAACAGCACGAACATAATCACGCTTTTCTAAACCTAAGAAACAATCTTTAAACTGGTTCATACCAGCATTGGTAAACAGTAAAGTTGGGTCGTTGGCAGGAACGAGAGAACTCGAAGCAACACGTGTATGCCCTTGCGATTCGAAGTAACGCAAAAATGCTTCACGGATTTCAGCGGATGTCATAAAACGAGTACTCACAACCAAGCGTCCATAATTTTTAAAAGTGCTAAATTATAACGGAAAATATGATCCCAACCAACGATTTTACAAGCAATATCATATAAAACTGTGTTTAAGCTAAAAATCTATATTCAATAGCGCTGTTCATGTTTTACCATATAGCATAGAAAAGATGATGTTTTGATGAAAGGGCTCTGCATGCAACGTATCGCTATCAATGGATTTGGTCGAATTGGTCGAAATGTATTACGTGCGTGGTTTGAGAGTCCAAAACAATTTCAATTTGATATCGTTGCTATCAACGACATTGCCGATGTGCAGACTTTGGTACATCTGTTTAAATACGATACCACGCATGGACGTTTTGCAGGTCAAGTTGAAATTCAGATTGAAAATGAACAGATATTTTTAAATATTCAGTCCCATCAACGACAATTAAAATTACAGGTATTTAAACAGGCTCAACCTGAATTACTCCTTTGGGCAGATTTAAAAATAGATGTTGTATTGGAATGTACAGGTCTATTCCGTTCACGTGCTGATGCAACTCGGCATGTCGAAGCAGGGGCAAAGCGCGTGATTATTGGGGCTGCACCTTTTGATTCAGTCGATGCTGCAATTGTCTATGGTGTCAATCACCATGATGTGAAAGTAACCACGGACCAGATTATTTCCAGCGTGTCCTGTACCACACAGGCTTTAGTGCCATTGGTCAAAATTATTGATGATGCCTTTGGCATTGATACCGCTTTAATGACAGAAATCCATGCATGTCACAGCAGATCAATCGGTATTAGACCATGCACATCGAGATTTACGTCGTCGCGAGCTTCAGGACAGAACATTATTCCTACCACATCCAGTGCTTTGGGTGCATTAAAACAGGTGATGCCGAAAATGGAAGGTCGAATTGATGGTTATTCGATTCGTGTACCGACCATTAATGTCGCAACAATTGATTTAACTTTTGTTTCATTCACCAATTACAGTACACAAAGATCAATGGGTTTTGATAAAGCAGCTGACCAATATGATTATGCGCAGATCATACAGAAGCTAGTAGATGAAGATTTGGTTTCAAGTGATTTTAATCACTCACCATATTCCTTAATTGTAGATTTAACCCAGACCATGGTCGTCGGACATCAGGCCAAGGTCTTTGCATGGTATGATAATGAATGGGGATATGCCAATCGCTTACTTGATTTATGTGAATCATTTGATTCGAAAAATATTAAATAAATAACAACTGATTTGGAGAACGGAATGATATTAATATTGATTTGGGGTTTTATTGGTCTGTTATTGATTGCAGTTACTTTCTTGTTTTGGTTTCAGTTTAAAAATAAACAGCAACCTGCTGTTGATCCGCAAGTATTGTATCTGGAAGAAAAAGTTCTACATCTGGAATCCCACCTTAAAAAGAGTCTGGAAATTATGCAGGACCTAGCAAAGAAAATGCATGTCCAGCAAGAAGTGCTGGATCGGACTGTTGCAAACATTGCGGCGTTGGAAAAGCAAAATGTTGAGTTGGTGAATGTTTTGGAAGTGGTTGTTAAAAATGGGAAAAATATGCCCTAAATTTGTCCCCCTTGAATAAGGGGTTGACAAATTAATATGTATAACTATTTGTTTTTATTAAATATTTTGATACAAATTTAAGAAAAATAAGCAATATATTCCAATATATAAAACCTATAAAAAACAATTATTAATTTTTGTTGGGTGGTTAAATATTTTTTAACCATCCGTTTTGATTGCAATTCCACTTGATATGTATCTAGAACGCTCATTATGATGAATTTGTGCTTCATAAAGTATTGATCGAAAAACACATAGGGGTGTCTGATAATGAATAAAACAACTTTAAAACGTACTGCAATATGCTCAGCTTTATTGAGTGCTGTTGTCATGGTTGCGGGATGTAATGATGATGACAACTCGTCCAGTAATAATTCTGGACAGCAACAAACGACAACCGAAAAGCTTACAGGTACCGTTGCAACTGGAGCTGCTCTGGCTGGTGCGAATATTGAAGTGGTCAATAAAAATGGCACAACTAAATCAGTTGTTGCGGGGGCAGATGGTAAATTCAGTATCGATGTTGAAAAGGGAGCACCTTATTTATTAAAGGCAACTAAAGGTACTGGTGAATCCCAGGTTACCCTATATTCTTATGCTTCGGCTGCTGGTAATGTCAATGTAACCCAATTAACTACACAGGCAATTCTGGCTGCTAATAAGGCGGATGAAAAACGTGATTACAACTCATTGGCAGAAATTTATACCAATTGGGCAAAACTGGCTAAAGACAGTACTAGTGATGAAATAAATGCTGCTATTGATAAAGCCGCAAAAGAAGTTGTTGCGAACTTAAAGACCGTATTTGATGCAAATATAGATACGAGTAAAGGTTATCCAAACATTTTTAAAACTGCGTTTAATGCAGATTCTACTGGTCTGGACAAGGTTCTGGATCAAGTTAAGATTAATGGTTTGAATAGTAAATGTACGGGTATTGGTAGCACATATACTTGTAATGTGCAGTATGTCGTCAATGGGCAAAACTTTGCATGGAATTATAGTGTTGATACAACAGGTCTAAATGTCGTTGTTGATCTAGGAAATAATCCAAATATTCCTTCAGGAAATTATAATTTGAATGTTACAACTTCTGTGATGGGGCAAGGTGCAACAGTAACAGTGAAGAATGTTCCAAAACCAGCTAATCAAAATGAATTCTGTGGTTCTAATGATGTCACAGCACAATTACCAAATGGTCAGTTTAAGATTAATAGCTGTAGCTTTAATGGTACGGTAGGTAATATCAATGCGACAGTAAATGCAAACGGTTTTAATGTTACCTATGATGTGAAGTACGAGTATAGCCCAGCATAATCAAATCTAAAAAACTTGGAATTGATTTTAGGCAACCATTTTGGTTGCCTATTTTTATGTGGGATTTACTAAAATTCTCAGGTGCATCATATAAATCTTCATGTTACACTACGCTGAATCGGGCATTCACCCGATTTTTTTATGTGGTTGCTTTTTATGTGGATGCCTCCACGTTGAACAGATTTTAGGTTTGAAACATGACCATTTCAGAGACATGGTTGCTCCCTGACGGGGTAGCAGATGTATTGCCCGAACAAGCGCAAGTTGTTGAAGCTTTGCGTAGACAAGCATTAGATTTCCTTGCAGTTCGCGGTTATCAATTGGTATATACCCCATTTATTGAATACATCGAATCGTTATCTTCACTTTCAGAATCAAATCAAGATTTAGATTTGGTTACATTTAAAGTTATTGATCAACTTTCTGGTCGTTTGCTTGGTGTTCGAGCGGATATGACACCGCAAGTTGCACGTATTGATGCGCATGTTCGACCAATTGAAGGTGTAGCTCGTTATTGCTATGCAGGTACAGTCCTTCATACAAAACCGCAAAACTTTAATGCAACACGCGCTCCACTCCAGTTGGGTGCGGAGCTATATGGTCATGACAGCATCGAAGCTGATGTCGAAATGATTGATGTTATGCTCGGTTTGTTGGAAAAAACAGATAGTTTACAAGGTGTTCACCTAGACTTAGGTCATGTTGGTTTATTCCGTAGTCTGGTGAAACGTGCTGGTTTAAATAAAAATACTGAAAATCAGTTGTCTGATTTATATCAGCGTAAGGCTTTACCAGAATTAGAAGAATTTACTCAAGACTTGTCAATGGGTACTGATTTTTATGCGCTTGGTCGCTATGCAAGTGACCTTGATGCATTACAGGCACATTTAAGTCCAGATGTTTTAAATGATGTTGATTTTAAAAATGCGTTTGATGCATTGAGAACAACTTTTCACGAAATAAGATCTCGCTGGTCTAGTCTTGAATATTGGTATAGATGTTATTGAGCTGCGTAGTTACCACTATCATACGGGTTTGATGTATGCCATTTATGCGCCTAATCGCGCTGCGCCACTTGCTCAGGGTGGGCGTTATGATGGTATTGGTGAGCACTTTGGTCGTGCTCGTCCAGCAACAGGTTTTAGTTGTGATTTATATGCTTTAGGTGCTACACAATTTACTGAAATTGAAACAGTTGTCGCTCCTAAAGGCAATCATCAAGATTTATTGAATGCAATTGCTGATGCACGTACTCAATGGTTTAAGTGTGGTGCAATTGTTAGGTAATGATGATTTAAGCTCTGTACCTTATGCGACGCATCAAATGGTGTTGCAAAATGGGCAATGGATCATTGAAAAAATTTAATTGCCGAGTTGTAAAAACAACTTGGTTTCCAATTCTAACAGCATGATGTAATGAGGCTATTATGGGCAAAAATGTTGTGGTACTGGGTACCCAATGGGGCGACGAGGGTAAAGGTAAGATCGTCGACCTGCTCACAGATCAGGCGGCTGCGGTCGTACGCTATCAAGGTGGACACAATGCAGGTCACACACTTGTCGTCGGTGGTAAGAAGACTGTATTACACCTCATTCCATCAGGTATTTTACGTGAAAACGTATTGTGCTTAATCGGGAATGGTGTTGTTCTTTCTCCTGAAGCATTAATCAAAGAAATGGCAATTTTGGAAGCGGAAGGCGTACCTGTTAAAGAGCGTTTACGTATTTCACCAAACTGTCCTTTGATTTTGCCTAACCATATTGCACTAGACCAAGCACGTGAGAAAAAACGTGGTAATGCCAAAATTGGTACAACAGGTCGTGGCATTGGTCCAGCTTATGAAGATAAAGTTGCACGTCGTGCTGTACGTGTAGCTGATTTGATTCGTGGTGGCGCATTACTTGAAGAAAAACTTAAGGAAATGCTAGAGCTTCATAACTTCCAACTTTCTCAATTCTACGGTGTTGATGAAGTGAAGTTTGAAGATGTACTTGAGCTTTGTAATCAATGGCGTGAAGTGCTTGCACCATTAGTGATTGACGTGACCAAAGTGTTACATGATTACCGCAAAGAAGGTAAGTCAATTATGTTTGAAGGTGCTCAAGGTTCGTTACTTGACATCGATCATGGTACTTATCCGTTTGTAACAAGTTCGAATACAACCGCTGGTGGCGTAAGTTCTGGTTCTGGTATGGGGCCATTACATTTAGATTATGTATTAGGTATTACTAAAGCATATACAACACGTGTAGGCGCTGGTCCATTCCCAACTGAGTTGCATTACGATGCTGCTACAGATACAGGTGATGCGATTGGTCGTCATTTAGGTACTGTGGGTCACGAATTTGGTGCATCTACAGGTCGTCAACGTCGTTGTGGCTGGTTCGATGCTGAAATTCTACGTCGTTCAGTTGAAGTGAACTCATTGTCTGGTATTTGCTTGACTAAGCTTGATGTATTAGATGGTTTAGAAGAAATCAAAATCTGTGTAGGTTATGAAGATGTTGATTCGGGTTGTGCAGGTTCTTCTGATGCAATTTCATTTGAAAGCTTAAAACCAATCTATGAAACAATGCCAGGTTGGAGTGAGTCTACAGTAGGCTTAACTCAAATTGATCAACTTCCTGCGAATGCCTTAGCTTATGTAAAACGTCTTGAGCAGCTCATTGAATGCCCAATTGATATTGTTTCTACAGGTCCAGATCGTGCAGAAACCATTATTTTACGTCATCCATTTTCAGCTTAAACTGAATAGATAACGTCAAAAGCCTCTTTTTAAAAGGGGCTTTTTTATTTTTATGGATTTATATATCAAAAATCTCTAGCAAAAAATCAGCTTTTTATTCCAGTCATTGTTATTTCACAGAATGGAAAATCCCCGTTATATTCACTTTACATTCAAACAAAGAGGGTTTTAACCATGACGAAAAAAACAATTCGCTATAATGGATATGAACTGGCATGCCAATGTTAGGTTATATCAAGGCGATTAAAAAGGTACAAGCCAATTCTGATCAGGCGCGGAAAGGAGTTGGTTTGAACATTTTAATACAATAAGAATAATCCTAAATGTTAAATAAAAAACGAATAAGAAATCTAGGGGAATCTATTGATTCCCTTATTTTTTTCTAAAAATAAAAACTCTTATGTTTTGGAGTGGATAGCACAGCAGTTGTAATCAGTATAAATAATCGTATTGTGAGCTAAATAAAATGGTATTAGAATTTTAAATTGACAAGATATAAAAATGAAACGGGATCAGCAATGGCAGGTGGTTGGGCACGTGACGGTGCAGAGCAGGAGCAGATTGATGCAACAATTCATGATGCGATTGCAAAAGCAAGACAAGGTCTTTCTCATAATGAAGATGGAGAAGCCGCACTATATTGTGAAGAATGTGGCGAGCCCATTCCTCAAGCCCGCCGTGAAGCGATGAAAGGCGTGAAATATTGTATTCGTTGCCAGCAACAACTTGAGGAAAAGAGTAAGGCACTGGAACTATTTAATCGGCGGGGAAGTAAGGATAGCCAATTACGTTAAATCTTTTGCCTTATTAATCTTCTATCTCTTTCACAGCATTATATACAACGCTTGGCTCAATATTGAGCAACTTTTTACCAAAGCTACGTAACCACCAAACCAGTTGAGAGGTAAAAGCGACTGTTGCACTAACCTCAACAATATTTTCTTCTAACGGCGTAATCTTTTGGTCTTTACTTAACTGACTTTCATAAAAGCTTTTTGCTGTACTTTCAGTCATCGTTAGTTTGAGCTGAATTTGTTCGGTCGGTTTGCTGTAATCTACACGGAAGCCCAACGCGCCTGATTCGATATAATTATCAATATCAAAATTTACGGGATGTAGAGCACGGTTATCAAGTACAGTTGCTGCTTTAAAACGGTGCAGGGCAAAAGTTTGTACTTCAGTTTTATCATTTCTGGTACAGATTAAATAAATTACTGCACCTTTTTGAACCAAAGCTAAAGGATTTAAAATATAGGATTTATCTTCGCCTGAATTGGTCCGTGCTCGATATATACATTCAATTTGTTTATCTTGTAGTAAGCCTTCATAAATTGCTTGTTGAGCTTGTTTATCAACCATCGGAGGGATTAATGGTTGCGAAGCAGGAACAATACGAACTCGATTGATCCATTGTCTGACATTGTTTTGTGTAGACAAACTACGTTTTGCCAGATCAAACCAAGGTGTCATTTCTTCAAGTAAACTTGGCGGAAGTAAGTGTCTTAAATGCTCTTCTACCATCATAAAGGTGACAGCTTGAGAGCTGGTCATATGTGGCAAGCTTTGGATTGGTGCATCTGAACGCCAACGCCAACCTTGCGGTACAGTCTTATTGCTTTCAATGGGAAAGCGTTGTGCAATCTGGTTTAAATCACGCTGAATGGTACGCAGACTAATCTCAATACCCTCACGTTCCAGAATTTCCTGCAATTCACGCGTGCCCATCCATTTACCCGTAGAAAGGCGGGACAAGATTTGCCATTGACGATAAAGGCTGTTTGACGTTTCTTTTTCTTGTATGGATGACATAGGCGTAATATGCAATTCAATGAGCTAGAGCTGACACAATAAAAAAACTCCGATTATTTAGCAAGTACATCACATTTAGATTACGTATTTACGACTGAAACCCATGCGGATTTGCTTAAAACTTTTAAAACTGCTTCAAAAATGATCATTTTATATAGGTGGCATAGAAATTGCTTACTTAAGAGATAAATAAATGATCAGATGAGGTTTCTATGCCAGAACAAGAACACAATCTAAATATCAGTACAGATTATTATTCTCCAGACCAAACGGCAGCGGTTTCGGTATATTCGTCCACATTTATTCCAGATATTCCAGAGCTGAGCAGTATTACCACTAACCTGTTTGAACAACTCAAATCACAGTTTTTTAATGAAATGCTCGATGATAAGAGCTTTAATGGAGAGGCATCAAAAAAGATTGAACAATGGTTAAGTATCCGTAGCCTTGATGAGTTAAAGGTGCTGGGAGCGCAGGCAAAGCAGCATTTTTTGTATCAGGGTATCACCTTTAATGTGTATGGGGATCAGGAGGGAACAGAGCGGACCATTCCTTATGACCTAATCCCGCGTGTCATTGAGAAAAAACAATGGGAGAAAATATCATCAGGCTGTGCACAACGTGTTAAGGCGCTGAATCTATTTCTGGATGACATTTACCATGAACAAAACATTCTTAAGGATGGGCTGATTCCCGCACATCAGGTGATGGCACATGAAGCCTTTCAGCCGCATATGCTCAGGCATCATCTTAAAGGCAAGGTTTATTCACAAATCAGCGGCATAGATATTATTCGAGATGGGCGAGGTGATTTCTTTGTGCTTGAGGACAATTTAAGAACGCCATCAGGGGTGTCTTATATGCTGGAAAGCCGAAAAATCAGCCAAAAATTGATGCCTGATTTGTGCAGTAGCAATAATTTACAGGGGATTGAACAATACCCAACTTTATTAAGGGCTATTCTGGAAGAGAATGCCTATGTTGATAAGCCCTTTATTGTGGTGCTGACTCCAGGCCGTTTTAACAGTGCCTACTATGAACACGCCTTTTTGGCGCGTGAAATGGATGTGCCGCTGGTGACAAGTCGTGATCTTTTTGTTGAGAATGACAAGGTCTTTGCAAAAACCATTCGTGGCCGTCAGCAGGTGGATGTGATTTATCGCCGTGTTGATGATGAGTTTCTAGACCCACTGGTATTCCGTGCTGACAGTACGCTTGGTGTGGCGGGTTTGATGTCGGCCTATCTACAGAACAATGTGGTGATTGCTAATGCACCAGGAACAGGGGTTGCTGATGACAAGTCAATCTATCCTTATGTTGACCAAATGATTCAGTATTATCTGGGAGAAACCCCGATTTTAAGTAATGTGCCTACTTATCAATGCCGAGACAGTGAACAACTGGATTATGTGCTCAACAATCTGGAAAAGTTGGTGGTTAAGGAAGCACAGGGTTCAGGTGGATATGGCATGTTGATTGGGCCTCAAGCGGATCAACAGCAAATTGAGCAATTTAGACAGAAAATTATGCAGACCCCGCATTTATATATTGCACAGCCAACCTTGGCACTGTCAGTTGCACCGACATTGACCACAGATGGCGTTGCTGAGCGACATATTGATTTACGCCCATTCGTTTTGAGTTCGCCTTATCGTACTGAGATTGTGCCAGGAGGATTAACGCGGGTGGCTATGCAGGCAGGTTCGCTGGTGGTCAACTCTTCTCAGGGTGGCGGCATTAAGGATACCTGGGTGGTGGAATCGCTGCACTCCTAACATCTTTCCTATGCAGCAATAACATTGCACATATCCTTTGTGTGCAGTGCGATATTTCACAGGAATTTATGATTAATAAGGGAGGAGATTTATGCTTTTACTTAGCTCAAGTGCTCAACATATTTATTGGTTAGGTCGTTATTTATTTCGTATTGAGTATATGGCGAGTCATTTGCCCTTTACAGATGACCAACAGGCAGCAAGATTTGCACAGGCATTGTGTCTGCATATTGATGATGCTGAAAGTTTGAACCAATTTATGCTGGATCGGCAACAGCCATATTCCTTGATGAGCCAGCTTGAGATTGCTCGGGATAATATTCAGGAGCTTAGGGGATTGTTGAGTTCTGAAACTTATGCTGAGCTGAACCACTTAATAAAAAATGTCGTGTCTGATGTGCCAACTATCCAGAATATCGTAAAGGAATGTTGTGCAATCCTGAAAACAGAACAAGAGGATATTGCTTTATTTTTCCATATTGGACAGGGTATGGAGCAAATTGATACCTGTTTTCGGTTGCAGCATAATATTCATGATGTGCTGAAGAAGACTGATCCAGTGATTGAACGATTATTTAATCTGGGGTGGGAGGACCTGCAACCAAGTTGGAAAATATTGAAAAATCAACCTGACTTGAACCAGTTTTATGCATTTATCTATAAACTGGAAAATCAATTTGAGGCGTTCGCATGAAACTGATGGTGAATCACCAAACGCATTATCATTATACGCAGGCTGCACGGAACAGTGTGCAGTCGATTAAAATGATACCGCAGAGTTCACGGCACCAGTTGGTTGAGTCCTGGCATATTAGCGTTCCAGGGCAATACACCAGTAAACTTGATGCCTTTAACAACCTCTGGATTACGGCAAGCCAGCGACATGACTACCATTACCTGACCATTATGGCGCAGGGGGTTGTTGATTTGTATGATACTGAACTGGGTTATGTGGACACTGGTGTTTCACCAATATTGTTTTTACAGGGCACAAACATGACCTGTTGCGACTTAATGATGCGGGATTTTGCCCAGACCATTGTAAAGGTGAACGACCGCCATCATCTTGTGTTACTGGCAGAGCAGATTTTACAGCACATCCCTTATCAGCCTGAAAGCACATCTGTAACGACTTCTGCAATAGATTCATTTTATGCTGGGCAAGGTGTATGTCAGGATCATGCACATGTGTTCATTGCCATGTGTCGTGCGTTACAATTACCAGCCCGTTATGTGTCTGGCTATTTGTATGACCAAAACCAGCCACACCTTGCCAGTCATGCATGGGCAGAAGTTTTTGTGGAAAATGAATGGTATTGTTTTGATATCAGT
>JAXMGF010000029.1:0-22085 GCA_046347365.1 Acinetobacter sp.
CGAAACACAGGTTTATGATTTTCAGCCAGTTGCTTAATTTCCGCAATTTCAGTGGCACTGAGCTGTATATCGGCATAGACGGTGCTGCGACCTGGTGACAGGAAATTAATCGAGGCACTTTTATCCCACACAATGTATTTATGGCCTAAATGGTGCATCAGGATCAGCATATAAAATGGATCAACCATTGAGTATAAACTTCCACCAAAATGTGTCCCAACAATGTTACGGTTTTTTCGGGTGAGCGGCATTTTGACACGGATGTGGTAATTGTCCATATCAATGGTTTCAATTGTGATTCCTGCACCACGGTAAGGTGAGTAGTGGTTGATCATAAATTTAGAAACCACAGGAATGGTTCGAATTTTTTTGAAAATGTCTTTCATGGTCAATTTTTTTTCTTGCAACTCTATTCATACTCCATAAGTATCATTTTTATTGTATCGGTGGCAATGGCTTTTCTATGACCATGCCGACTGAAAAAAAATGGGAAAGAATTATGCAAGTACAAGTAAAAACCGTCACCACATCTGATCAGCAAACACTTTGTGTCAAGACATGGGGTGATGAGAAAAAGACACCATTGGTGCTGGTACATGGCTATCCAGACAATCAGGAAGTATGGGAACCGATTATTGAGAAGTTGGTAAATGACTATTTTGTCGTGACCTACGATGTTCGTGGTGCGGGGTTGTCTTCCATTCCTAAACGTATCAAGCATTATCGTTTACCACGTTTGTCACTGGATTTGCAGGAAGTGGTTGATCAGGTTCTGCCAAACCGTAATTTTCATATGGCAGCGCATGACTGGGGTTCTATACAGTCGTGGGAATCGGCAACTGAGCCAAAACTAAAGGGTCGCTTATTGTCCTATACTACCATTTCGGGACCTTGCCTGGATCACGCCTCTCTGTATCTACGTGAGAAATTTAAGTCCGCTCCAAGCAATGTCTTGAAGATGCTGACTAAATCATGGTACATCGGCGCATTCCATTTACCATTGCTTGCACCAACAGCATGGACATTCTTTAGTCCAGAGAAATGGGGCAAGATTTTAAGTGGTCTGGAGAAAAAACAGGATCTACCATTAAATGCCAATATTGTGGCGGATGGTAAATATGGAATCAATCTGTACCGTGCCAACTTTATTCCATCCTTGACCCAGCCACGCCAGCGTTATGCACAGTGTCCTGTACAGGCAATTGTATTGAAGTGGGATGCTTTCGTAAGCCCTGAATACATTACGGAATCCATGCCAAAATGGGTTGAGGAATTTGAATATGTTGAGCTGGATGCGAATCACTGGGCGGTACTGAGCCAGCCAGAAAAAATTGCCGATTATATTCGCCAATTTATCGTGAAAAATGCATAAATAAAAATCAACTGACGGCAATCGCGGAATTTAAACTCTGGTAGAATGGCGCCCTCGTTTCATTTAGTTCAAAGTTATGTTCGCGATTATTGCAGCGGTTGCTGTTATGTTCGGCCTTTCCCTGGGGCGGGTTCCAGTTGTTTTTGCACTTGTAATTGGAGCTTTAACGGGAGGTTTGTTGGCAGGTCTGGGGGTGCAGGGTACGTTAGATGCATTTAATAATGGTCTAGGCGGCGGTGCTCAGATTGCACTTGCTTATGGGGTGCTCGGTGCTTTCGCTTTGGCGCTTGCCCGTTCTGGCTTACCTGATTTACTTGCCTATAAATTGGTTAAAAGTCTAAAAAATGATGCAGATATTGGTACCCAGAAGAAAGTGAAATTTCTCATTTTTCTTACAGTTGGTGCGGCTGCGGTGGCATCGCAAAATGTCATTCCAGTACACATTGCGTTCATTCCTGTCCTGATCCCACCATTATTGATTGTTTTCAACCATCTACGCCTGGATCGTAGAGCGATTGCGTGTGTGCTGACGTTCGGTTTGGTCGCAACGTACATGTTTTTGCCAATGGGGTTTGGTGCGATCTTCCTGAATGATATTTTGGCGCACAACATTAACCATTTTGGTCAAAGCTACGGCTTTCATATCAGCAATGATCAAATTCCGCGAGCAATGCTGATCCCTGTATCAGGAATGTTCCTTGGGATGTTAACAGCGGTTTTTATCAGCTACCGTAAACCGCGAGATTATGAGGACAAGGCCTTGCATAATGTTGCACGTAGTATCGTGGGTGAAATGACCCAGGAGCAGCAAGCACCCCAGATTGCAAAGTTCACGTTATTCATGGCTGCATTTGCCATTCTTGCAACGATTGTCGTACAGCTCTATTCAGATTCAATGATTGTCGCGGGCTTGGTCGGTGTGGCAATCCTGAGTTGTGCTGGAATCTTTAAATGGAAAGAAGCCGATGATGTGATTGTGACAGGTATGCGTATGATGGCACTGGTTGGTTTTACCATGATTGCTGCACAAGGTTTTGCTGCGGTCATTGAAGCAACCAATCAGGTTCCTGAGCTTGTGAAAGCAACAGCAGGCTGGATTGGGGATAGTAAGGCCCTGGCTGCCTTTGTCATGCTCTTGGTTGGTCTTTTGATCACACTTGGTATCGGTTCTTCATTTTCTACCGTACCGATCCTGGCCATCCTGTATGTGCCATTATGTTTGCAGTTTGGTTTTAGTCCGATGGCAACGATCGCAATTATTGGGACTGCCGCCGCACTGGGTGATGCGGGTTCTCCAGCCTCGGATTCAACACTTGGACCAACATCAGGCCTGAATATCGATGGTCAGCATGATCATATGTGGGATAGTGTTGTACCGACTTTCCTGCATTTCAATATCCCACTGCTTATTTTTGGCTGGATTGCTGCAATGGTTTTTTGACATCCTCCCCGACCTAAAGGACGGGGATTCCTACTGCTAGATGGCAATGTCCTGCCACGAAACAGATACTGTAGTTCTCTGCTTCTTATTCCAATGTAGTCCTACCTTTCGGATTGCAAAGAGTGCACGGATTACAATGGGGAAAACTGTTTTTTCGTGTTGTATCAGTCTGCTGACTAAAAATATACAACGTAATTATCATAGCATATGGATTACTAGATTCAAATGTTTTTAGCAATCCTAGCTAATCCCCACAAGGGGGACTAGCGGATTGCAGCCTTATATCCCCGCCCTGAAGGGCGAGGTTTTACGGCTATTTGGATAAAAAATTAAAACAATGTTTAGGCTCTATTTATAGAGCCTTTTTTATTGATGGAGAAATACATCACAAAAATATTTTTTTAATAATATTGTAATCAAAATAAAGAATATATGTTATGAAATTTTTTCTCTTTATGGTTTTATTTATATAATGCTGTCATTTTTATTATTTTTAAATTAATTTAGATAGTTAAGTTATTTTAAAATATATTATTTAAAATAAATTTACTATTTTGGTTGGATATTTAAAGTATACAAAAAGAGTAGGTTTTATAGTGATTTAAGTCTACTTAATTAGTCTGGATTATTAATTGTTACATAATTTTGCAAATATAAACTTATGTTATTCAATGTATTATAAATATAAATAAATTGGTCGGAATTAATATGTCTTGCATAAAATAAAAGACATGATTATTATTAAATACAGGTTGAAATTTTGATTAAAGAGGTTTTTTAAAATGCTAAAAAAATTATTAGTGATTACCTTGTTGGGGTTGTCTTCAACTGCTTTTGCTGGCGGTTTTCAGGTTAAGGTGGGTGGGAGTGTAATTTCACCAACAGATGAGACAAAAATCACGGGTCTGGGTACTTTAAAAGCAGATTATGAATATGCATTTACCCCATCGGTAGAATATTTTCTGGGTGATACGCCATTTTCTGCGGAAATCTTGCTGGCAACTCCAATCTCACATGATGTGAGTCTGGATGGCACCAAGGTGGCAAAGCTTAAACATTTACCACCGACCATCACTGCAAAATATAACTTTAAAAATGCAACTGGTTTTACGCCATACATTGGGGTAGGTGGTACAGCTTTTGTGACATGGGATGAGAAAGGTGTTGGTCCTTTGGCTGGGGATAAGGTAAAAGTAAAAGAAGACTTTGGTTTTGCTGGGCAGTTGGGTTTTACTTTCCAACCTGCCGATGCGAAAAACTGGGGTGTGTTCTTTGATGCACGTTACGCACAGCTCAGCCCAGAAGTAAAAATAAATGGTACCAAGCTCACCGATTTGGATATTAATCCAATGGTATACACACTGGGCTATAGTTATAAATTCTAAACCCAGCCTTTATATGAGGAGCCTCGCAGTTACGCGAGGCTTTTTTATTTTGCAATTTGGCTATAAAACAGATACAGGTTGAAAACATGGACTTTTGTATGCTGGAAATCATTTAAAGTCATGTGGAGTAAAGGCTATGAACAAACTGCTGGCCTATGCACAGCGACAGTTGCAGCTTGACCAGTTGTTGCAGGATCGCGTAGTTGAGTCATGGGCCATTTTAATGGCGTGCGCGTATAAAAAAATTTAGTCATAAGCATTGAAAAATCATAGAAATACTCCATTCATAAATCATTCTAAATTTAAGCCTCACAAATAAGGAGTGATTTATGAGTGAACAAGCCTCAAAAAATTATAGTTTCCAAGCTGAAGTTGCTCAGTTATTGCATTTGGTGACGCATTCCCTCTATTCCAATCCTGAAATTTTCCTGCGTGAATTGATTTCCAATGCATCAGATGCCTGCGATAAGCTGCGTTTTGAGGGGATCAACCATCCTGAATATTATGAAAATGATCCAGACCTGCATGTTCGTGTCATTCTAGATAAAGACAACAAGACCTTGACCATTTCAGATAATGGTATTGGTTTAAGCCAGCAGGAAGCGATTGACAACCTTGGTACCATTGCAAAATCAGGCACCAAGGACTTTATGTCCAAACTGACAGGTGACCAGAAAGCCGATGCACAACTGATTGGCCAGTTTGGTGTGGGTTTCTATTCGGGCTTTATTGTTGCCGATAAAATCACGGTGGAGTCGCGCCGTGCGGGGCTGGATGCTGCCGAAGGTGTGCGCTGGACCAGTGGTGGAACGGGCGAGTTCGAAGTTCAGCAAATTGATAAGGCGAGCCGTGGTACAGACATCATTCTGCATTTACGTGATGATGCGCTGGAATATCTTGAGTCGTGGAAAGTTAAACAGATCATCAATAAATATTCAGACCATATTAGCCTGCCAATCCAGATGCAAAAAGAGGTTTGGCAAGAGGAAGAGGTTGCCGAGGGTGAGGAGCCTAAAGGTGGCCAGATGGTCAAAACCGATGAATGGGAAGCGATTAACTCAGCAAGTGCGTTATGGACACGTAATAAGAGTGAAATCACTGATGAGCAATACATCGAGTTTTATAAAAACCTGAGCCACGATTTTGCAGAGCCTTTGGCATGGGCGCATAACCGTGTTGAGGGCAGCACCGAATATACCCAGTTGCTGTATATCCCAAGTCAGGCGAAGCAGGACTTGTTCACGCGTGAGGCAAAGGCGGGCATCAAACTTTATGTTAAACGTGTATTCATCATGGATGAAGCAGACAACCTGATTCCAAACTATTTACGTTTCGTTCAGGGCGTGGTGGACAGTGCCGATTTACCGCTGAATGTCAGCCGTGAATTGTTACAAGAAAGCCGTGATGTCAAAACCATTCGTGAGGGCAATGCTCGCCGTGTTCTAACCTTATTGGATAGCTTGGCAAAATCGGAAGATGAGAAAGATCAGGAAAAATTCAAGACCTTCTACACTGAATTTGGTTCAGTGTTAAAAGAAGGTTTGGGTGAAGATATGGCTAACCGTGAGCGTATCTTAAAGCTGTTACGTTATGCGACATCGACCAATGATGAAATCTCAACCTCTTTGGCTGACTATAAAGCCCGCATGAAAGAGGGGCAGAAAGCCATTTATTATGTGACAGCAGATAACTTAACCGCCGCGAAAAATTCACCACAGCTTGAAGTGTTCAAGAAAAAAGGCATCGAAGTGTTACTCATGGCAGACCGTGTCGATGAGTGGGCAATGAATTTTGTCTTTGAATTTGATGGTACGCCATTACAGAACGTGTCTAAAGGTGCCGTGGATTTAGGTGATCTACAGGATGCGGATGAGAAAAAGGCGCTTGAGGAAGCAGCTGAACAGTTTAAACCTGTGGTGGAGCGTTTAAGCAACTCATTGAAAGATAAAACCAAGGAAGTCCGTGTGACCACCCGTTTGGTTGACTCACCTGCATGTTTGGTCACCAGTGAGGGTGAACTCTCTCCACAGTTGATCCGTATGCTGAAACAGGCAGGTCAGGCGGTTCCTGAAAGCAAGCCAACGCTGGAAATTAATCCTGAACATCCATTAGTCAAAAAACTGGAAAGCTCAGCACAGTTTGATGACCTTGCCAACGTGATTTTTGATCAGGCGGTGATTGCCGAGGGCGGCTTGCCAGAAGACCCTGCGGCTTATGTCAAACGCATCAATAGCCTGTTGTTGAAGTAGCCCCTTAAATAATAAAAAACCTCTGATCCGTCAGAGGTTTTTTGTCTGTATGGATAACATTGAAGTTATCCACAATTATGCTGGTGTTTTCATCAGAACAATGTTTCAAAGCGAATAAAAGTACTGACATAATGGCTACGGTCTTCGCGGTGGTCATTGAAGTAGTTCAGGTCGCCCTGTACATAGAACCATTCACGCCATAGCGGTTGACGCCATGAAACAAAAGGCCCCCAGCTATTGAGGCGCAGGTTGTTGTCATTGTAATAACCCCCAGTATAAATGCCATAGTTGAAATTATTGTGGGCAAAAAATTGATGCTGGCGGAATGTCCTGTTTTCCCAGGTCAGGTCATCATCCTGTTCATCGGCATAGATCAGGCTAAACTGGTTGGATAAAAAAGGCTGGTTAGGACGTGCATGGACCAGCTCCAGATTGGTGCGCAGGTAGTTTTCACTGTCACTGCCATAACGATAAATCTGTTCGGCGTTGAAATGGAAGTCATTGCCTAGTGTCCAGTTTTTTTCAGCCCTTAAGCGTAGGTAGACATCATCACCTGAACGGATACCAATATCGGCATCGGTCTCAAAAGGCAGTCGCTTGGAGAAATTTGAAAAACGTAGCGCAATAGAGCCGTTGTTATCTCGTGCCTGTTTGGAATCTAGCCTTTTGCTGGTGTCCTGATTCGGTTGATTGTTGATATTGGCAATATTGTTGTCAAACTCATCGTCCAGCGTATCATCACCGAAGACCAGACTCAGGCGTTTCTCCAGAGTGGGAAGTTTAATCTTCCCTCGAATACGGGGTTTCACCTCGTAATTGTCATATTCATTCCAGTAATTATCGAGCATAAAGCGGATGGTGGCGGAAGCAGGCTTTTCTGGATCTATCTCCCCAAACCAGTCATCAATCTTAACTGAGGTGCGGTCAGTCCATTCGCGGATAGTGCGCTGTTTGCGATCAATCCATGTTCTGTCTTCCGTTTCCTCCGTTGGCGGCACAATCGGCTGATTGGACTGTTCAGGAAAAACAGTTGGGGTCGCATCCACCCATTTTGGAATATAGTCCAGAAAATTTTCAGATGTCGCCGCTTCTGTCTGTGCAGGTTGGGGCTGCGGTGGATTCTGTGGCTCAGTGTTTGAAGCCGCATAGACCATGCTGGCTGAACCTAAAGAGCACGCCATAAAGCTATAAAATAGAGGTCGTGACACTGTTTTTGGGAAAATCATCATAATGCAGGCTTATATATTGTTCTTACCCCCACTCTTGATGATTTACTGAATAAAATCAAGTGATAGACACAAAAAGTAGTCATATCAACAAAGCTTGTTGACACTTGGTTGGAGGATATTTCAGAGGTAGATAGTGAACAGGTCAATCAGTGGAAAATAAGGGCTTGCAATAAAAGTCCATCATCTCCAGCCACAACTGGAATGTTGTAGGAAAAAATGATGGACTAAGGGGTAAAATTTAGGATGGTTTTAAGATGATTCTGAGGCCGCACTGCTTTCCAGTGCCTGATAAAGGTCATGTACAGAAATGGGTTGTGGCAGGCGGCTAATCACCTGACGGATCAGTTGCCAGGTATATCCCTCGGCACGGTCCAGCAATAGGTATGGATAGGCCTGATCTTCACTGGACAGCCTGACGCGTTCCGAACCGTGAATGATGCGGATTTTTTGGCGTTCCCTTAACAGGATAACAGGGGTCAGGAATGTTGCCGCAGTTTCCTCGAAAGGAATAAATTTCTGGATATTTATAAATGATACAGGGATATAAGGATATACACGCTGGTCGCGTTGCCAGACCAGCGTACCATTCATCACACATTCATTAAACAGGGTTTCATGCTGGTGGTAATGCTGCTTGAAATTTGTCCAGCTGGTCTGATGGATGGAGCTGGTTGTGGTGTGACGCTGGTCGGTATAGGCCTGTAAGATGGTGGTCGCATATTCAATGTTGTGTGTACCCACGAGCACCACATAATGCGAGAACTGGCCCTGTGCATACAACTGCTCTGCAATAAAAACCTGTGCAGATTCCCAGATCGGCTGTACATCATTTTCTGCCTTGAGATAGAGCCAGTCGATTTTAATGTTCTGGTAAATGTCATTGTGCAGATCAACACGGTAAAGCGAAGGGAATGTACGTGCGTCAACACGTTCCAGACGACAGAGCAAACCATCCAGATTAAAGTCTTTCAGTGCAATTGGCTTGGCCTTGTTCAGGTTTGCTGCGGGGCGTACATTCTGTTTAAAACCAGATTTGGCGCGTGTGGCGGTCGCCGTGGATGCAACAGGTTGTATTTTTTCCTGAATAAGTGCTTCCAGTTGAATCTGAAAGTTCGCTGTTTCCTCTCTCATTATAGATAGCGCATCCTTATGAGCTGCCTGACCTGAAAGGCCATCTGCCGAATTCTGTTGCATGGGTTCCAGAACAGGGATGAGGTGGTCAAGCTCATCATCTGTTTTTACATAGTCGCTGGCATGGCGCTGTAGCCATTTTAACGCATCCTGAGATGAGTTCATCCACGGGCTTTTAAGGAAAGACAGGGCAGGGCGAATCACCCACACTTGCCAGTGCTGTGCCTGACGTAAGGCGGCCCAGCCCATGTCCCCAGAAGCAAACAGGGCATTTTCAACGCGCCCCATAAAGTTAAAGGTGCCACGATAGGTCATGGTGTAGCCATAATCTGCGAGTTCTTCTGCGGAAAAATCTTCATTCTGGATAAATTGTTTAAACGGGATCAACTGGTCCTGAAAGGCAGGGTCATCACAAGATGCAAAAATGTCTTTAATACGTTGTTTTGATTTTGCAATTTCAAAAAGTGAAGTTTTATTGTCATTGAGCCTATCAATGAGAGTTTTGAGCTCATCAACCAAAAGAGCTTTCTCTAATACGTCCATCAATAGTTTCCTTAGAGATAGGCTTGAGCCTGTTTTAAATAGTGAAGCAGTACAATATTGACAGCAATCCCTAACAGTCTGTATTCAGTTGTAGTCGTTGAAGTATGCTGTTTCGCCCACGTTACAAGCTGTTCAATGCATATTTGTTCTGGTGGGGTCCGACCTTTAATGAGGGCTTGTAACGCTTGCATTTCCATAACAAAAGAATGTCACTTTATGACGATTATAGAAGAAAACAATGCAAAATCTATAGTCTATAAGTTAGTAAAAAATCTCATTTGGCTATTCCAAATAGAGAAATTGTTCATGGTTTAGCTTTGAAAATAAAAACATTTTAAAAGTATGCATCGGTTAATTAGATCATAAAACTAAATTTTATCTGTAAATTTATGGCTGAGTTGTGACTAGCCGCACATATCTGCTGGTGAAAAGCCGAGCAAACAGGACCGCTGAAAAAATGACGGAATGATGACCCTGGGTAAAAGGTGGTTTTTCGATGATAAAATTTTGATATAAAAAGGAATTATACAGGCCTGTATATGAGTGGGTAAGCTTCGGACTGATGTTGAAGCTTACCCAATGACCAGCATTATTGAGGCTTGATTTCGCAACTTTCATCATTACATTGCGCAGCAGCATCCTGCTCAATTTCTGTTATTGCCGACTGGGCCTGTTGCAGCGCCTGCAAGAAAATCTCACGTGGCTGTGCACCAGAAAGTGTGAGTTTCTGGTCAAACACGAAAAACGGTACCCCTGTGATATTGAGCTGTTCGCGGGCAATTTTTTCATCGTGACGAACGAAATCGGTCAATTCATCTGAATCAAGCACATACTCGACTTCGGCATTGTCCAAACCAATCCGTGAGGCAATTTCCTCAACCACCTCACGCTCACCAATCGCTAGCCCCTCAGTCATGTAGGCATGGAAAAAGGCCTCTTCCGCCTCATTGCCCAGACCCTTGCTCTGTGCCAGATGGATGATGCGGTGGGCATTGAAGCTGTTGCCCGAGTTGGCTTTCTGCCATTGAAAATCAATGCCTTCAGTAGCCGCCATTGCAGCTACATGACGTTGCATCTCCTCCATTTCGGCATGGCTTCGACCATATTTCCTGGCTAGGCGCTCAGTATTGGAGCCCTCATGTTTTGCAGGCGCGTTTAGGTCAAGTTCATAACTGTGCCAATGCACCTCCAGTTCAATACCTGCCTCTGCCGCCATATGCTCAAGACGTTTTTTACCGATATAACAAAAAGGGCAGACCACATCTGACCAAATATCTACGCGCATAGCATATCTCTACAATTTCAGTTGATTTGATAATAGGGGCGTAAGTACGAAATTTAAAGCGATGAAAATGTAATGCTCCGTTACGAGAAATGAAATAAAAATCAATTAACAGTCTATGTTTGATTGATTAAACTTAAATTCAGAACATAAAAAATATAAATATACTTGGAGGCTGTATGCGCCGTTTTTTATTATTTTTAACTGTAGTCGTGATTTGTTTGGGTACATTCTTTTTCTATCAATATCGCTTAAAGCAAAATGCAGCCAATACCGAACAAATGTTTGAAATTGTTATGGCTGAAAAAATGCGTGGGCTCTATGATCAAGCGCAGGATTGGAGCAAGCCTATACAACTCAACGTACATGATGATCGTTTATCTGGTGATTATAAGTTGATGTCCGAGTTTCTACTTAGTTATTGGATGCAAAATGTTGAGGCAAGAAACGTTTATTTAAGGCAACTCAAAGCAGCAAATTGGGATACTTTTTTAGATGTCGAACGTTTAGATCAAGACCGTCAAAAAGGTTATCGTGAGACTGAAAAAATGCTTCATGATGTTCGAAAAATCTCGACTGAATACGGAATAAACAGACAGAAAATACAGGCAGATTCACTTGAACAAGCAAAAAATCTTGCCATTCATAATGAAATGAGAAAATCCTTACAAGAAAAATTGCAAAATAACCTGAAAACAGACAAGGAGCATGACATTTTTCCGATTGAACAACAAGTTATTGAGAAAGCACAAGCGATGTTTGATATGTTAAAAACTTACCCTTGGCAAAGAGAAGATAACAAGATTCTTTTTAAGGAAACAGCACAAGTCAAAAAATTTAATGCACTTTATCAAGATGTGCTCAGATTAAATCAGAAGATGGATAAAATTAAGCAAAACAATGTTGAAGTATTAGATCAAGAATTATAATTTCGTGATGCAATGGTGCCTTGTATACATCATTGCATGACTGAGTGCGAGCTTAAGCTTAATCAAAGATCTTTTCTGCGGCTTGGAAAGGTAGACTCACCACATCAATCGCCACTGCAAATGGCAGCAGAACCAGTTTTTCGAAAGGATTCATGCTAGGTTTGGATGTGTAGCTTTGCTCTTTCTGAGTATAAATAGTGACCTGATAAGGCTTGCTCAAGGCTTTTAATGAGGTCAGGTTATTGGCAGCAGGATAGACCACACCTGCCAGCTTAATATCGAAGCAAAAGCGTTGTGCTCTCATTCGTTCGTCACTGGAGGAAGAACATTCCTTGGCGCCATTTTCAATAAAAAACTCCAGATCTTTTTTGCTTAAATCCTCTTTAAGTTTTACATAGGAAAGAGGCAAGGTGCCCGAAAAATTGCCATCGTTCTTTTCAGAATAGAAACTGAGGTCGCGTGTGATCTGAATATTTTTAGGATCAAGCTTGCTAATCAAGGTCACAAACTGGGAGCCGCCCTGTGTGAGGATATAGCTATTCTTTTGCGCTGCAATCACAATACTGTCTCTGGGTAAATTCAAAGCTGCCTGTGCAGGCCGTCCGAAAGCCACCACATTGTCTTCAACCAAAGTGACTCTGGTGGTTCGATTATAGGTTTTACCATCTTTGGTAATCAGGGTTTTGGTAGCACAGCCAGTTAAAAATGTGGCAATGATTGCTGTACCAAGTGTTGCCTTGACCAGGGGTGAAAACATCCATTTACTCCTAATATTTTGAATTCTAAATTAAAATAATGATTGATATTGATATAATCCTGAGGAAACGATAATAAAAAATCTCTATATAAGCGAGGGTTTTATCAACCAAATATGACCATATTTACAAAGATTAAACATAACCAGTCTCAAACATGGATTTTATCTTGGCTTCAAATTTTGAGTCATGATGACCGTTTATCTGAGCCATACTGAATTGAACAGCACTTTGTTGTAGCCTATTCATAGATGCTTTTATTTAACTCACTGTTTTCTTATGGATGAGAGATATTTGGAGCAAGCGATGAACTTTCTAAAACGATCTGTCTTTCTTTCCCTATTTGCTTTTATGGCATTACCAACCGTGCAGGCAGAAGAGGTGACTACATTGCCAACGATTCGCGTGATGGCTGAATCTGAGTTGCGTGAAGAAGTGGGACCTGTTCCATTTCAGGAAGACATGAAAGTGCGTCAGGCTTTGCAACACCGCATATATAAGACCCATAGTGATATGCAGAATGAGCCAATAAAAGAAAGCACAGTTACAGTCGATTATCAGCCGAAAGTAGCCGATCCTGATCCATCGCAGATTCCATTGACATTGCAACCCTATAATATTTTTGCTGTGGCGGCGGGTTTTCAGTCATCAGACCCAACCAATGGGCTTTTTAAAATGTTGCAACCTTTTAATATTACTCGTGATAATGTCGATGGCATTCGTGATGGAACAATAAAAATTAATTTTGATGCGGTTCTGAGATTGCAGCAGCAGATTCGGGATGAGTTAAAAAGTCAAAATCAATTTCTTATGCGCTAAAGATTTTGAATTGTTGTTGGGAAAACCCCCACATATATAATGCGGGGGTAGCCTTTTATTGTTTTAGATAACGTTCAAAAATCCTAGAGAAATCATAATTTTCTATTTGTTTTCTGCGCTCTGTAAACTTGTTTTCAACCTGAATTGTGGTTTGTGAAATAATATCTGGCAAGTTTAGCAAAACCTGTTCTGATAATTCACGTAAGGAAAACATATTGTTTACAGCTTGCTGAGTGATCACCAAAGAATTCATTTGTCTTTCAATTTCTTTGCATGCTTCGCCAATACTAAATAGGGCTTTATATAGATCACGGACTTTTTCAATTTGTGATTTTTCAATATCAATTGAATAACTTGCGCCACCGAGTTGGAATTTGATTTCGACGTCCCGATCAATTGTACCTGCTGTTTCTAGAAGCACCCGACTGATCTGATAGTGTTTATAGGGATAGCGATTCAATGTCCGTTTTTTGCTGACCGCACTTGTACCATCTAAATGAATGAAAGCGGTATTGGTAAAGCAATACTCATCCGTTTTTGCCTTGATCAGGAAGAAAATCTTTTCATTGTCTTCATGGAAAATATAGTCATCAATATCAGTTTTATCATAATCTTGCGGTTCAATAATCTTACCGATATCACTGGTTCCCATTAAATCTGCTGCCATATTTTTAAACATTGTTAGAGCCTTATCGTTTATTGGAGTTAGGATCATAATTGGCGAAGTATTGTTCTGTCTAGATTGAGTTTTTCATTAGGTGATATTTACCGTTTATCAGAGCTCTACTGAATCAAGCAAAATTTTGCTGTAGTCTTAATAAGTTGAATAGGCATTAAAATCGTGCTGAATATTAAAATTTAATAAACTAAAGAAATTACATTTTGAGAGAATCTTGAATAAATTTAATATTTTAATAAAAGAGAGAGGAGTTTTGCTTCTTTTTCTTATGGGACTGGCTTGGTTAACATCACCATCAAAATGTAGTTCGGAAAGTTGTGCTTATACAGCAATTTTAGCTGGGTTATTTACCTTTGGTTTGATGATTATTGTAGGAGTATTCCTTTTAAATTCTTGGTATAGATTAGTTAAAGAAGAAAATGAAAATAACGCGACAATCAAAGATTTTTTGATTTTGGTTTTAATATCTATCATTTATCTGGCGCAATGGTTTTTAATGCCATAAAAAATCCTCGCCGAAGCGAGGATTTTTGCTTATCAAAAGAGTGTATTACACACGTTCGATAATTGTCGCGATACCTTGACCAAGACCGATACACATGGTCGCAAGACCGATTTGAGTATCTTGTTGTTCCATCACGTTTAACAATGTAGTAGTGATACGAGCACCAGAACAGCCCAATGGGTGACCCAATGCAATCGCACCACCATTCAAGTTGATGATGTCTTGTTTGTCATAGACGCCTAAGCCTTTCATTACTGATAAGCCTTGAGCAGCAAATGCTTCGTTTAATTCGATAGTTTGGATATCCGCCATCGTTAAACCAGCACGTTTAAGCGCTTTTTGAGTTGCTGGTACTGGACCGTAACCCATGATCGCAGCATCACATCCTGCAATAGCCATAGAACGAATCACAGCACGTGGTTTTAAACCAAGCGCTTGAGCACGTTCAGCAGACATAACTAACATTGCAGAAGCACCGTCAGAAAGCGCAGAAGAAGTTGCTGCTGTTACTGAACCACCTTTAGGATCGAAAACTGGTTTCAACGCTTTGAATGCTTCAAGGTTTGCATCAGCACGAATGACTTCGTCGATGTCGCAAAGGATTTTGAAGCCATTAGCATCATGACCTTCAACACCCACGATTTCGTTTTTGAAACGACCTTCTTGTGTTGCAGCCCAAGCACGACGGTGAGATTCAACACCGAAAGCATCTTGTTCTTCACGAGAGATACCGTTCATACGACCTAACATTTCAGCAGTTAAGCCCATCATGTTCGATGCTTTTGCATAGTGTTTAGATGCTTCAGGGTTAAGGTCGATGCCGTGCATCATACCTACGTGACCCATATGCTCTACACCACCGATGATGAAGATGTCACCTTGGTTGGTTGCAATCTGTGCAGCAGCAGTATGAAGTGCTTGCATTGAAGAACCACAAAGACGGTTTACTGTTTGACCGCCAGCAGTTTTTGGAATGTCAGCCAATAAACCAATATTACGAGCAATGTTCATACCTTGCTCTAAAGTTTGGTTTACACAGCCCCAAATGATGTCTTCAACTTCATTGGTATCAAACTGGTTACGAGCAACAAGTGCACGTACTAATTCAGCAGATAAACTGTCGGCACGTACATTGCGGAACATACCGTTACGTGATTTGCCCATGGCAGAACGAACGCCATCAACAATCACAACGTCACGTGGATTTAAAGTAGCCATTCACGTCGCTCCTTAACCGTAGAATTTTTTGTTGTTAGCAGCCATGTCACGCAACATTTGTGGCGCTTCATAAGCTTTACCTAAGTGTGCATATTTGTCGCAAAGCGCAACGTATTCAGCAACACCAGTTTGGTCGATATAACGGCATGGACCACCACGGAATGGAGGGAAACCTACACCCATGATCATCGCCATATCTGCTTCAGAAGCAGTTGCAACGATGTTGTCTTCTAAGCAACGAACTGTTTCGTTACAGAAAGCAAGCATCATACGGTCAATGATTTCTTGTGGATCAAATTCACGTTTTTCGCCAGTCACGAAAGGCGCAATGATTTCGTAAGCTGTTGGATCAACAGTTTTCGCTTTCTTACCTTTCTTATCTAACACATATTTGTAGAAACCAACGTCATTCTTCTGACCAAGACGTTTTGCTTCATACATCGCTTGGATCGAACCTTTGTAGTCAGGCTTCATACGGTCAGGGAAACCTTCAGCCATCACTTCAGCGCCATGTACACCTGTATCGATACCAACAACGTCGATCAAGTATGCAGGACCCATTGGCCAGCCGAATTTCGCCATGACATTATCCACTTGTTGGAAATCCGCGCCATCTTTTACAAGAAGGTCGAATGCACCAAAGTAAGGGAACAATACACGGTTAACTAAGAAACCTGGGCAGTCGTTCACAACGATAGGTGTTTTACCCATTTTCTGAGCAAGAACAACAGTAGTTGCAATCGCTTCATCAGATGTCTTCTCACCACGAATCACTTCTACCAATGGCATCATGTGTACTGGGTTAAAGAAGTGCATACCAACGAAGTTTTCAGGACGTTGTAATGCTTTCGCCAAACGCGTAATTGAAATCGTAGACGTGTTAGAAGCAATAATCGTGTTTTCACGAACATTCTTCTCAGTGTCTGCAAGTACCATTTCTTTTACTTTTGGATTTTCAGTCACTGCTTCGATCACGATATCCACTTCTTTAAACTCATCGTAGCTTAAAGTTGGACGGATGCGAGCAAGTGTTTCACCCATTTGCGCAGGTTTCATTTTCTTGCGTTCAACTTGCTTAGTCAGTAAGCCGTTCGCTTCTTTCATACCCAATGCAAGTTGTGGGTTACCAATGTCTTTCATGATGATTGGAGTGCCTTTGCTTGCCGCTTGGTAAGCAATACCACCACCCATGATACCCGCACCTAATACAGCTGCTTGGTTTACAGGATGAGCACCTTTTTCATATTTTTTCGCAGTTTTCTTCACAACTTGGTCATTGATGAATAAACCAATCAATGCACCTGCTTGTGGAGTAATTGCTGCTTTAGCAAAACCTTGAGCTTCTGCTTTTAATGCATCATTACGTGTAAGGCTTGCACCTGCTTGTAATGAGTCAAGTAACAATTTTGGCGCAGGGTATTGTGCAGGGTTTGCTTTTGCAAGTACCGCACCTTTTGCTGTATTGAATGCCATCATTTGTTCAAGTGGATTCAATTTAATTGCGTCTAATTTTTCTTGACGTTTTGCTTTCCAGTTCAAACGACCAGCAATGGCTTGTTTAACTAAGTCAACAGCAGCTTCTTGAAGTTTGTCAGCAGCAACAACCGCATCTACAGCACCATCTTTCAGTGCAGCAGCTGGCTTCTTAGGATTCGCCATTGCCATCCATTCAACGGCATTGTCGATACCGATTAAACGGCTTAAACGTACGCTACCACCAAAACCAGGATAGATACCGAGTTTGATTTCTGGTAAGCCAACTTGAGCTTGCTCAGACATGACACGGTAGTCACACACTAAGCACATTTCAAAACCACCACCAAGCGCTGTACCATTAATCGCAGCAACTTTAGGGATGTCTAAATCTTCAAAGCTATTGAAGACGTCATGTACAGGCATAAGCCAATCAACAATTGCTTGTTCACCAGCAGCGAAGTTGTCGCCAAATTCAGTAATATCTGCACCAACGATAAATGTTGATTTACCAGAGGTAACAACTAAGCCTTTAATGTCGTTATTGGCTTTAACTGCAGCAATCGCTGCCTGGAAGTCTTCGATGGTTGCACGGTTAAATTTATTAACCGACTCACCTTGTAGGTCAAAGCGGAATTCTGCAATTCCGTCCGCAAGCATTTGGACGGTAATGGCATTGCCAGCGTGGATCATGCCTGATCTCCTTGTTGTGGAGGATTCTAAGTTGATGTCATAAAGCTTATGCGCCTGGAAAGGCGCAAAAATGCTTCGCTAATCTTACGATAACTATATCCAAAAAGAACATAACAAGTTGTATCAAGCCGTGACGCGAGGGTCATCAATTTGTTGTAACTCATCGATTGTGTGAATCAGCTAGGCCATAAAAATGGGATAACAGTGTATTCCACTTTCTTCAAAGATGGGTTGGGATAGAGGATGAATATCGTTTTTGTTCGATTTAAGTAAGGCAAATTGGTATTTAAGTGCTTAAATTTGGTAAAATAGTCGGCTTATTTTTTGTGTGCGATTTGGAAAGTTTGCGATCAAATTGGCATTGGGTTTTCATCTGGGCAGATAGAGTAAAGCGCGATTAAGTAGATCATATTAGCGATATTTATCATTTCTGCGTTATATATTCAGCGCCGTGGTAAAGTGAAACATTCGTTTTATCGTCAATTTTTCGATCATTCAACGATTCTTGCACCATAAATCTTTAATGTATGATGTTTTCAAAAGTACCGAATCAACCTTTATATTGATACGCAGTATTTTAAAGATTTAAAAGTTTTAGATGAAAATTGGGAAATGATTCGAGACGAAGCCAAAGCTTTATATGGCCGTAGTGTGGATTAAAGCTTCAAGTAGTTATGATGACCTCGGTTTCAACTCTTTCTTAAAATAGTTGGAAACGTTTCTATTTGAAATGGTACGACTCGCACATCCATCTGCCGCTGAATCCCTGCTCAAAACAACTGCAGATTATTAAAAACGCTTCCAACAATTAAAGCTGCGATGCGCTATCGAGTTACACCAGATAGCCGTTTAGTTCGCCATCGTGATCCTTATGCGGGTTCATTGCGTTACCATTTAGGTTTGATTACACCAAATGATGATCGCTGTTTTATTGATGTTGATGGTCAGCGATATTCGTGGCGTGATGGTGAAAGTGTGGTGTTCGATGAAACCTATATTCACTATGCGGAAAATACCACTGACCAGAACCGTATTATCTTTTTCGCTGACGTGGAACGCCCATTAAAAACCTGTTTATGGAAAAGTTTAACCACTGGTTTGGTAAAAGTGTCATGACCGCAGCCAGTTCACCCACGAGGGTATATAAACAGGTGGCTTAAACAAAGTCTTTTGGTTATGTCTACCAAGTGGATTAAAGCCAAAGCCTTAAAAGCCAGTAACCGTCAGTTATATTATTTTTTAAAATGGTTCTCATGTTAGGGATTTTCTTCCTGATTTCTTATAAGACCGTATGTTTTTTAACAAAGATGCCCGCAAGGGCATCTTAAATAATATCAATAAAAAATAGAGCATCTATACAAATGATTCCAATTGGAACATGGAGTTTTTTTCATTTCTTTCTGCTGCTGATTTGCCTGCTTTTGGGTGGGATATTACTCTATATTTTTAGGCTGCTTTATTGGTTTTATATATAGGTAGCCATAAATTAAAACAAAAGGTTGTATTTTACTCGAAGCATGAAACTGCTCCTGTTTGTGGTCATCTTAATGGTATCAGTTGAGTCTTTTATTTATTACATTTTTTCTATCAAATTGTACAAGAAATAGCACATGGATGAAAATAAGGCAAAACGCAGTCGCTTTATTTTTGGACTGTGATTTTCAATTTGATCAGCAACTTTTTCCAAAAGGTACACTCATTAATCTCTATAACGTGCATGATGCAGGAGAGGATTTTCGTCCTTTAAGTCTATATGGTTTGCAGGCTGCACAATTTCCACGACCCATGTATATTGCGGGTGTTTGGGTAGATGCGTACAAGGAGGAGTCTGCTTTTGTGCAGTTATTACAATTGGCACAGGATCAGGTAATCGCTCCTGTTTATATGAATGATCATAAAGGTGGATGGGTGTTGGACTCAACACGCAAAAACATCCGCTGTCAAAAAGGACAAGTGGCAGAATTTCGGGTAGGTGATCAATATTATCCAGATAAAGACTATTCAAAAGAAAATTGGTATGCCGAAGAAGTGATTACCTTTAAACCTGCGTTATGGAAGTTTGTGGGTTGCACGACAGCAGCCCCGATATTGCTTGAACCTGCGTACCAGTAAGCTATGCATTTTATAATGACAGAGTTAGAGAAGAGCCTTTGCGTAAGGGTATATTTATTCATCCGCTATATTTCACGATTTACAACTTGAAAAAGCTTACGTAAACATTACATCATGTGATGTAAATAAAGATAACAGGCTGGCTGTGAATCCAAACGCGCGTGAACATATTGAAAAAATCCTGACTCATATGACTCAATTGCCTGGTGTTTATAAAATGCTCGGCAAAGATGGAGAGTTACTGTATGTTGGTAAAGCCAAAAACTTAAAGAATCGTGTATCCAGCTATTTTGTTAAAACGATTGACCATCCTAAGACACAGGCTTTAGTCGCGCGAATTTATGACATCGAAAGTTTGGTTGTTCGTTCTGAAACTGAAGCATTATTACTTGAACAAAATCTGATTAAATTACATCGTCCGCCATACAACATTATGCTGCGCGATGATAAGTCGTATGTGTATATCTTTGTCTCGGCAGACAAGCCCTATCCCCGCATTGCCAGTGGGCGTGGCAAGGGCAAGCATCAGGTCGGCAAGTTTTTTGGGCCTTATCCCAGTGCTTATAGCGCTAGAGATACGCTACTTGTATTACAAAAATTATTTAATGTGCGCCAATGTGAAAATAGTTATTTTTCACAACGTAAACGTCCTTGTTTACAGTATCAGATTAAACGTTGTACAGCGCCTTGTGTCGGTCTGATTAGCCCTCAGGACTATAAGGAAGATGTCGATAATTCAATTCGTTTTTTACAGGGTGATACCAAAGAACTCAATCAAGAGCTGATTGGAAAAATGGAACAGGCTGCCGAAGCTCTTGAGTTTGAAAAAGCTGTATTTTATCGTGATCGCCTCGCGTTATTGCGCGAGGTTCAAGCACAACAAGCAGTATTTAAGATCAAAGGCGAAGCCGATATTTTGGCGATTGCTTACCAAGCGGGTGTGACTTGTGTACAAATCATGCATGTTCGTAATGGACGTATGCTTGGTGGAAAAAGTTATTTTCCAGATATGTTGGGAGATGATTTGGCGCAAATGCTGAATGATTTTATGGCGAATTTCTATTTCCAAGTGGCGGATGAAGTGCCATCAGAATTGATTGTAAATGTAGATATTCCCGATCAAAAACAATTAGAAGAAGCATTACAGCAAAGCTTCAATAAGAAAGTTCAAATCAAGCATAAAGTGCGAGAAACTCGGGCTGAATGGCTAGAACTGGCGCAAATGAATGTGCAACATGCGATTAAAGGCAAACTGAGTAATCACTTGGAATTAAACGAGCGTTTTCATCAACTTGAACAAGTGGTTGGGCGTCCGATTGATCGGATTGAATGTTTTGATATCAGTCATACCATGGGTGAAGCACCGATTGCTTCTTGTGTGGTCTTTGATCAGGGCGGTGCAAGAAAGCGAGATTATCGTCAGTTTGCGATTCAGGATATTACGGGCGGTGATGATTATGCGGCGATGCGCCAAGCGTTGATACGCCGTTATAAAAAAAATATGTTACCTGATCTACTCTTGATTGATGGTGGTAAAGGGCAGTTGCATATGGCGATGGAGGTCATGCAAGAATTAGCGCTTGATGCTTTTATGATTGGTGTTTCTAAAGGTGAGGGACGTAAACCGGGATTAGAAACGCTGCATTTTACTGATGGCACTAAGATTCAATTACCCGAAGACCATAAAGCTTTACACCTCATCCAACAAGTGCGAGATGAAGCGCATCGTTTCGCCATTACCAAACATCGAGCTAAGCGTGATAAACGCCGTAGTAGTTCAGTTTTAGAGGCTATTCCAGGGCTAGGACCAAAACGCCGTCGTGATCTACTCACTCATTTTGGTGGTATACAAGGTGTTTTAAAAGCGTCAGAAAAAGAGTTGATGCTTGTACCAGGTTTGGGTGAAGTCATGGCGAGAACGATTTATAAAATTTTGCATGAATAACTTGACCGATTGGCTCAATCTCTCAATGACTGATGCGTCAATGATCATTCACAAACAGAGAAAAACATTTAAAGATAAGATGGTTTGACGATTAAGGAAAGATAATGTCACTGCTTCCGCTGTATCAACAGGTTGAACATCAAGAGTGGATTGATATTCCCTCAGGATGGTTACAAGGTCGCACCGTATTTGGCGGTTTAATTGCAGGATTATTAATCCAAAAGGCGCAGAGCGTGGTTCATGATACAACAAAGCAGTTATTGAGTTGTAATGTGACCTTTGTTGGTCCTGTGCAAGAAAGGCAGGCTAAACTCACGGCGGAGGT
>JAXMGF010000003.1:0-60041 GCA_046347365.1 Acinetobacter sp.
TTGGGACGCAGCCAGATCTGGATTCGAGTCAATTAAACCTTGAACAATAAAGACTTGGACAATAAAAAATAGCCCTGTATGACAGGGCTATTTTTTAACAGCAAAATCGAAAATTTAACGGCTTTGCAATGCAGCATAGTCCAGCAGCACATTTGCCGCTTCGGTAATAAATGCCTCTTCCTCTGGTAGAGGTGGGCGCAGATGTGCTTTCATCTTGGCACGAGACTCCACCAGAGCATCAATAGAGGCCTGATAGCTTTCCCAGTTTGCATAAGGCGGCTGCCCTGTTGCAGCTCGGCGTTGATTTTCAGCATCCAGCGTTTGCTTTTCCAGATCAACCAGCTCAGCACGGCGCTGGTCAATATCCAGCACCACTTTTTTCTCATCGGCGGTCTTCTTGGCAAGCGTTTTGCGTGTCTCCAGATACTTGAACTGTGGGTCTGTCGCAACACGCTGTCCAGAGGTCTGGTTCAGTTTAGCCACATAGGGCTGTACCGAACCTTCACGCTTGAATGGTGCTGTTGGAATGGTGTCCCACTTCAGGGCATTTTTGGCCTTACGCTCGCCAAACTCCTCATTGTAGATATCCACCAGTCGAATATCAGGAATCACGCCTTTATTCTGGGTACTACCTCCTGTGACACGATAGAACTTACGCTGGGTCAGCGTTGCCTGACCATGTGCCAAAGAATCCAGTTGAACCTGAGCGGTTCCCTTACCTGTGGTGGTACTACCAATGATGATACCGCGTTCATAATCCTGAATTGCGGCAGAATAGATTTCACTTGCAGAGGCAGAGGCCAGATTCACCAATACCGCCATTGGCCCAGCATAAATCTGTTCACCGCCATCGGTGTCTTCAAACACATTGACGTTACCATTGCCATCACGAATCTGAACCACTGGGCCTGACTTAATCACCTGCCCCAGCATACGGGCAACTTCTTCCAGAGAACCACCTGGGTCATTACGCAAGTCAACCATAATGCCTTCGACTTTCTTGGCTTTCAGTTCTTCAAATGCTTTTGCAGTATCTTCAGACACTGAACGGTACTCAGTGCCAGCACGGCGTGAACGATAGTCAAAATAGAATGATGGTATTTCAATCACACCAAAGACATGCTTCTTGCCATCACGCGTGATTTCAACGGTACGTGAACGAACACCCGCATCCTCTTCCTGAATCACATCGCGTGTCAGTGTGACATTACGCGCCTGACTCATGGCTGCACCAGCACCCAGCAGGCGTACCGTGACTTTGGTACCACGTTTACCACGAATCAGCCCCACAATCTCAGAACTAGGCCAGCCGATGACATCAATCATTTTATCGCCATCCTGAGCAACCCCAATGATGCGGTCTCCAGACTTGACCTGACCAGATTTACTGGCTGGACCACCCTCAACGATGGTTTCAATCTTGGTGTAGTCCTCATTGCCACGTTCAGGACGAATCGAAACACCAATCCCCTCAAGCTGCAAGGTGGTCTGACGATTCAGCTCCATCGCATCAATTGGTGGATAATAATTACTGTGTGGATCATAGGTTGCCAGCATGGCATTCAATGTTTTATCCAGCACATCATCACTTTTTACACGGCCAATACGCTCGAGCTGGCGTGTATAGCGTTTGGTGAGTGTCTGAACAGGAGTTAAGTCTTCAGGCCCTGTCAGATCCTGTCCATTGGCAAGTGCTGGATTGGCCTTTAATGCCTTTTGCTTGGCCTGTTCTTCTTCCTTGCTGATGGTCAGGTTGATCAATTGTGACACCAGCATTTTCTGCCAGTGGTTTTGTTGCTCGGCAGTTGTTTTAAAATAAGCTGCCTTTTCACGGTCAATATCAAGATACACATCTTTCTGATGCAGGTTCTGTGGTTTCTTGAGTTCAGCCAGCATATATTCGTAGAACTGTTTCAAACGCTCACGGTATTGTGCATGAATGGCAAAAGGCCCCGTAAGGTTACCCGCTTTCAGGGAGCTGCCAAAGGTAGAGCCGTACTTATTCTTATATTCCTCAACCTCACCACTGAGAAACAGTGAATGATCTGGGTCAAGGCTATCTAGGTACATATCCAGAATGCGGTTTGAGGTATTGGCATCCAGACGCATGTTTAGGTAATGCTGACGGTCAACCAATGTTGCCAGTTGACGCGAGACCAGCGCCTGTTCCTGTGATGGCTGGATCGTTGTTGAAACAACTGACGTTTCTGTCGCCGCAAATGCCTCATTTATGGTATGAGAGAAAAATAAACCACCAGTCGCAATCGCAACCGCACACGCTATCGTTTGAAGTTTCATAAAATTTTGGTGCTTCCTTGGATATGGCAATTATTATACAGGCACAATGTCAATATGAATGCCATGCATTCAACATCTTGGCAACCTGCATAACTTATTCATCAATATCATGTCGTTTTATCATATTCTGTACTGACAAAATGTAGCAAATCATTGCACAATTTATCTATCGTTTTTTTCATCAAATTTTTTATCAAAATTCAAACGGAATCACTATGATCGGCGCATTGATGCTGGATATTGCTGGCACAGAACTTACCCAAGAAGATATTGAACTATTACAGGCTCCGCAAGTCGGTGGCATGATTTTATTTGCCCGAAATATTGAATCGCCTCAACAGGTCCGTGCATTGACAGACCACATGCGGCAGGTACGTCCTGACATCCTGATTGCGGTTGATCAGGAAGGTGGCCGTGTACAGCGTTTAAGACAGGGTTTTACTTTACTGCCTGCCATGGGACGACTTGGAGAGCATTATCAACATAGCCCACAACAGGCGATTGAACTAGCTGAACAATGTGGCTGGTTAATGGCAACCGAAGTACTTGCGGTCGGAATTGATTTTAGCTTTGCACCTGTTTTGGATTTAAATGATATTAGTGATGTGATTGGTGACCGTGCTTTTGCCAAAAACATACAAGACATTGTGCCACTGGCAGCTGCATTTATGCAGGGCATGAAAAAAGCAGGCATGGCAACCACGGGCAAACATTTCCCTGGTCATGGTTCAGTCAAGGCAGACTCACATGTTGCGGCAGCAATTGACAACCGTAGCTATCAGGAAATTATGACAAGGATATGCAAAGCTTTATTCAGTTAATGCCTCAGTTGGATGCATTGATGCCAGCCCATGTGATCTATGATCAGGTTGATCCCAACCCAGCAGGCTTCTCCCCGTTCTGGCTGCAAAATATCTTGCGCCAGCAGCTCAGGTTTGATGGGGTTTTATTTTCGGATGACCTGAGTATGCAGGCTGCATGTGTGGCAGGCGGTGCGGATGCGAGGATTCAGGCTGCATTAAACGCGGGATGTGATATGGGCTTGGTCTGCAATGACCGTGCGGCAGCATGTACCGCACTGGATGGCATTCAAAACCTTGCCTTGCCAAACCAGCAACGACTGGAACGTATGCGCGGTAAAATTCCAGAGATCCAGATCAGCACAACACTAACTTTAGATGAAAACTGGCAAAACGTCAGAAAAGTCATTGAAGACTTTAAGAATTCGTTTTAACTTGCCAATAAGCAAAAGATGATTTAACACACCATCTCCAATTGATCTATTTAAAAATGAATAGGTCAATTTCCTCGCGCAAATGGGTTGTGCATGGGAACAGAATAAAATGAAAAAAATTGAGTCTAGGACAGATGACACAACAACTTTCAAAACATCGCCATATTTCATTTACCGCACATTACACAGGCTATATCTGGTATCAAATGGGGATTTCTCATCCAGCACTGGCAACAGCAAAGGGGAAAACGCTTGCCGCCTTGGTTCATCCAATTGAAAGCTGGGCAGAGAAATATGTGGGTGGCAGTATGCGTACCACGCTAAAACAACGCCACACCATGCTCGACAACCATTTGCAGTCCCTAATTCAGCAGCATCCTGATTTACAGGTGCTTGAGATTGCCTGTGGACTCTCCCCGCGTGGATGGTGGTTTAGACAGCATTATCCAGACATTACTTACCGTGAACTTGACTTGCCTGACATGGCTGCGACCAAGCAGGCGGCACTGCAACAAATTGAAAGCGAAACTGATGAGGTGCTTTCTGTCGATTTATTCACGGATGCGTTCGCTTCCGCCTTTGAGGTATTTGATCCTCAACGTCCATTGGCGGTGATTAGCGAGGGTTTGATCAACTATTTTGAGAAACCATTATTGCAACAACTGATTAAAGCCATTGCTACCTATGGTAAAGACTTTAAAGAACTGCATTATTTAACTGACCTTTATCCAGAACCGACCCAAAATAAACTCGCCACCATCATCTGGAATAGCAGCCGTTTATTGAAATGGATGTCGCGTAGTGCCTTTAGCTTCCACTTTCAGACTCCTGTTGAGGTCGAACAATTTTTTCATGAAGCTGGCTTTAAACAGGTCGAAGTTCTACAGCCTAAACAGTTTTTCGATCAAATTTCCCTGCAAAACAGGCAGCAGCACTTGGGTGATCTGGTCTGGACAATTCAGGCAACCAATAAATAATCTCTACAAAAAAAGAGAAGTGGCAATACACCACTTCTCCTTTTTAACTTTCCTGCACGTTTTTACGCATTAATTAGCCAGTTTCTGACGCTCAATAAAACGGGTTAAACGGTCAGCAATCTCAAAACTACCATGTTTAAACAAGATACGTAGACCTTGCGCGGTGGCATCAAAGATTAAACATTCAATTTTAAACTCGCCCTCTTCATCAGCCAAATGCAAGGCTAAATCACGTGGATGCTGGCTAACAAAATCAAGCTGCTCAAGTTGGTGAAGTTTCAGGTACACTCCAAAGAACGTGATATCAACAATCGTGACTGACACTTCGCCATCCAGATGACGGTGGCTAAGCTTGCTTTCTGGCTGTAAAACAGGAATACGCTCTTCACCACGGCGTTCGATCTGCTTCATTTGCTCGCGCGTCATGCTAATGATGCCATCAAGGTTGTCGATGGATTCACCTTTCAGGAATGTGGTAAACAGATTCATGGTTTCTTTACGGCGCTGCAACTGTGGCACATGGTCGGCATTGGCGATCAGTGCAAACTGCATGTCTTCACACTGCAAGGCAAAGTCGGCGTTTTCATGCGGCAGGGTGAAACTGTCATACTGCCCAGCAGCAACCAATGTCTTACACTGTGCGACAGGCACATCGCTTAGGCGCAGTAAACGGTTGCAGTTGATTTCATAGCGCTCGCGCTCAGTTGTGGTGAAATCAGCCATCTGTCTAAAAAACAGACGCTTGGCTGTTGGTGACATACGTGTCTTGTCCAGCTTGGCGTGGTTGACCAGATACAAAATAACCGCCTGCCCAAACTCCTCCATGCGGTCTTCACGCATCAGGTGTAGTGACTCCTCAAGCAGCATGCGCCAGCTTTTACGGGTCTTTTGCATCACACCCATCAGCACCATACGGTCCACCAGTTCTGGACGTTGATATGCAAATGAAGAAGCGACCACTGAACCCAATGACATCCCCATCACTGAAACCTTGTCGATTCCAACAATATCCAGCCATTGACCCAGCATTTTCGATAAATCAGGCAATTCCAGCACTGCTGCGGATTCACCAGTATCCACATTGCGAATCTGTTGGTTTGCGCCCATTGAAGGCAAATCAATCAAGATGACAGGACCACTCTCAAAGAGTTGCTCAACACAATACTTATAAGAGTTAAAGTTCTGAAATGCGCCTCCGACAATTACAATTGGCGTGTTGTAGATCGTTTTAGGATCAGCAATCGCCATATATTCAATTTTCCAACCATCTATCCATGTAGCACGCGCTGGTTGTTTAAAACTGTTTTTATTGTAAATGTCGAAAAAACCAAACCCAGTGTAGGTGTGGTTTAAATCCGAGTCCATTTGGATAATGGAATTCATATCCTTCCTCCATCCTTGTTTATTTTTTTGATGCAAGAGTCTCATTTTTGACGATTTCAACTTGCAAGTTAACAAATTTATAAAATTTGTATTACATTTATCCTATACATTTTCATTCTATACAAATGCATGTTTTATACGCAACGATTTCCTTAACCATTTATCTTGTTTACTTCAACAATCTTTTGCAAAATATGTAGTCATGTCTTTAAATTCAACAGATTCATTGCATTTCAGCAAAAACACCCACACAACATAACAGTTTACAATTTGTGAATTAGTCAGTTCAGGCTATTCATTGTTCCGCATTTGACTGTTACTATCTTTATAAATACATGCAATCATCAAAATGCTATGCAAGACTCTATTCAAACTTATATGCAACAGGTCGGGATACAGGCGCGTAAAGCGTCTCGTGTTTTAGTCAGTGCATCGACACATTTGAAAAATCATGCCTTGTCTGCAATTTATACTGCCCTTGAAAATAATCAGGCACAAATTTTAGCAGCCAATCAAATTGATATGGAAAATGGCCGCCAACGCCAACTGGACAGTGCCCTGCTTGACCGTCTGGAACTGACCCCTGCCCGTTTCAAGGGCATGCTACAGGGCTTGAAAGATGTCATCGCATTGGTTGACCCGATTGGCGAAATCACTGATATGACCTACCGTCCGTCTGGTATCCAGTTGGGTAAAATGCGCGTGCCGCTTGGCGTGATTGGAATGATTTATGAGTCACGTCCCAATGTGACGCTTGAGGCGGCATCGCTGGCGCTAAAATCAGGTAACGCGATTATCCTGCGTGGGGGTTCTGAGGCGCTGGAATCGAACAAGGCAATTGCAGCCGCCATTCAACATGGGCTACAGGTTTCAGGCCTGCCTGAACATGCCGTGCAGGTGATTGACACACCTGACCGTGCTGCTGTTGGACATCTGATCACCATGACTGAATATGTTGACGTGATTGTACCACGTGGTGGGAAAAGTCTGATTGAACGCATCAGCAATGAAGCGCGTATTCCTGTGATCAAGCATCTGGATGGCAATTGCCATATCTTTGTTGAGGCACAGGCCGACCTGCAAAAAGCCTTGCCAATCGCATTGAATGCAAAAACACACCGTTATGGAGTGTGTAATGCCATGGAAAGCCTCTTGGTTGATGAGGCGGTTGCTGAAGAATTCCTGCCCCGTATTGCTGAACTTTATGCGGAAAAACAGGTTGAGCTTCGTGGCTGTCCAGAAACCCAGCGCATTCTGGGTGAATCTGTCAAAACTGCGACCGAGGAAGACTGGTATACAGAGTATCTGGGGCCGATCCTTGCAGTTAAGGTGGTGAGTGGTATGGATGAGGCGATTGACCATATCAATCAATATGGCTCCCACCATACCGATGCGATTATTACCGAAAACTTTAGTCTGGCACGTGAGTTTCTGGCACGTGTTGACTCCAGCTCGGTGATGATCAATGCCTCAACCCGTTTTGCCGATGGCTTTGAATATGGCCTCGGTGCAGAAATCGGGATTTCGACCGATAAAATCCATGCCCGCGGTCCAGTCGGTCTGGAAGGCCTGACCTCACAGAAATGGATTGTTTTTGGTGATGGTCAAATTCGCCAGTAACTGGTTCTATTGGTTTGCTTTTTGGCACGATAAAGCTCATTTATTTGATCTTTATCGTGTTTTTATATATTTTCATACAAAAAACTGTAGCAAAACAAACAGATCACCCAAAATAATCTTTTATTTACACACTATACTGAAATATAAATTTGTTTCACTTATAAATCAGTCGTATAGGCTAAAGTCTATTTTTGTCAATACGGCTTCCCATGTTAAAACATTGCGCTTGATTCTACTGCTCCATGCATTGCAGCAAAATCAAAAGTATTCGTTTATAAAATTAAAACCTGTTAGGTGTTCAAACGTGGCTATATCTGTACTTGTAATTAACTGTGGTTCATCATCCATCAAATATGCACTGATCTCGGAACGCCGTGAAGATCGTATCTACGGTCTGGCAGAAAATCTGGGGGCCGCGGATGCGCGGATCAAGGGCATTACTGTCGGTGGTGAGGCGCTTGAACTTTCCATTCCTTATGCAGATCATGCCAAGGCACTTGAGACTCTTCTTGCACGTTTAGCGAACTACAATCCACAAGCGATTGGTCATCGTGTTGTTCATGGTGGCAATTTAACCAAAGCAGAACTATTAACACCTGAAATTGTAAGCCGCATCGAAGCTGCAACACCACTTGCACCTTTGCACAATCCTGCACATTTGATTGGGATTGAAGCAACCATGCGTTTGTTCCCTGAATTACCTCAGGTTGCTGTATTTGACACTGCATTCCATCAAACCATGCCTGAACACGCGTATCGTTATGCTTTACCGCAAAATTTATATACTGAACACCATGTCCGTCGCTATGGTTTTCATGGAACAAGCCACGCTTATGTGACTGAACGTGCAAGTGAACTCGCGGGTGCAAAAAATCAAGGGGGCTGGCTCAGTGCTCACTTAGGCAATGGTAGTTCAACTTGTGCGGTTTGGAATGGTCAAAGTCTTGATACTTCTATGGGCATGACTCCATTAGAAGGTGTAGTGATGGGTACACGTAGTGGTGATGTTGACCCAAGCCTACATTTATTCCTTGCAAGTAATTTAGGCTGGAGTATCCAGAAAATTGACAGTATGTTGAATAAAGAAAGTGGCTTGCTTGGCTTATCTGGTCTGTCAAACGACATGCGCACTTTAGTTGAAGCTTCGGGTAATGGTCATGAAGGAGCAACACTGGCGATTGAAGTATTCTGTTATCGTTTAGCAAAATCATTATCTGCTTTGAGCTGTGGTTTGCCGCGTTTAGATGGATTAGTGTTCACTGGCGGCATTGGTGAAAATTCTGCCTATGTGCGTGAAAAAACGCTCGCTTACCTGCCTCATTTTGGCCTGCAATTCAGCAAGAAAATAATGATACTTTGACTCGTGGCACAGAAGGACGCATTGATGGAGGAGCTGGTCCACAAATCTGGGTGATTCCAACTGATGAAGAAGGTCGTATCGCCAAAGAGACCCGTCAGGTGCTTGCACAAATAGCTTAAACAATCATATTTAGATAATAGCAAGGTCATTATGAATACAATTTTACTGATTCCTACAGGTGAGGGTGTTGGTTTAACCTCTGCCTGTTTAGGCATGATCTACGCCCTGGACTGCAAAGGCATCAATGCAGGTTTTCTCAAGCCATTTTCACAAATTGCAGATGCAACGGTTGACCGCACCACCACCCTGTATCGTCATCTATTCCAGCATCATTCGGTTGAACCGATTGCTTATGAAAGATTGACTCAACTGATTGCATTAGGTGAGACAGATGAATTGCTTGAAGAGGCGGTTGCCTTGCATCGCCAGATTGCAGTTGATCATGATGTGATTATTGTCGAAGGCCTTGTTCCAAATGGACAAGACCATTTTGCCAGTGAAATCAATGCTGCTCTTGCTCTGGCACTCGATGCCCAAGTCGTTTTGGTCAGTACTGCCGATCTGGCTGATCCACGCAAAACAGCCGAAAAAGTGGATGTCCATCTACGTCCGTTTGGCGGTGCAGCATCGGCGCGGACCACAGGAGTCCTGTTCATGCGGACCAAAGGGCTTCCTGACGGCACGGCTGAAATCCCTGTCACCCTTGACCCAAGCCTGCGTCTGGACCAGCAGATTGCCGAGTTTTCATTGGAGTTGCAACGCTATAACCGCTTTATAGGAACAGATGAGTTGCCAATTATTGGTCTGGTTCCATTCAGCAATATCCTGAGTGTGCCGCGCAGTCTGGACATTGCCCAAATTGTTAACGGAACATGGCTGCATCAGGGCGAGGCAAAGCAACGCCGCATTTTACACACCAGCCTGATTGCCTCAAATATTGAATCTGAACTACACAAGTTTGTTGCGGGTGAGCTGATCATCAGTGCCTCACAGCGTACCGACACCCTGCTTGCAGCCAGCCTTGCCAGTAGCAATGGCACACCATTGGCAGGACTGGTTTTAACTGAGCAAGCTCCACCCACAGACAATGTTTTAGAGTTTTGCCAAAGTGCAATTAAGCAAGGTTTGCCAATTCTACATACCTCACTTGACACACTGGAAACCGCACAACGCTTAAATCGTTTTGGCAATGAAATTCCAATTGATGATACTGAACGCGCTGAGCAGGTTACCCGTTTTGTTTCAAGCCATATTGACAATAACTGGCTGGATCAACATACCCAGAACAACCTACATCCCCGCCTTTCTCCATCAGCTTTCCGTTATGAGCTGGTACAGAAAGCGATTGCAGCGAAAAAACGCATTGTACTCCCAGAGGGTGATGAACCACGTACTGTACAGGCTGCCGTGATTTGCCAGACACGTGGCATTGCCCAATGTATCCTGTTGGCAAAACCAGAGTCTGTTGCCGAGGTTGCCAAGGCACGTGGGATTCAGCTCCCTGCTGATCTACAGATTATTGACCCAGACACTATCCGTGATCAATATATCGAGCCAATGGTTGAATTACGCAAAGGTAAGCTAGATGCATTACAAGCAAAAGCACAGCTCCAAGATACTGTAGTCCTTGGTACAATGATGTTAGCACTTGATCAAGTCGATGGCTTAGTATCTGGCGCAATTCATACCACTGCCAATACCGTTCGACCTGCATTTCAATTGATTAAAACAGCCCCGAACTACTCATTAGTTTCATCAATCTTCTTTATGTTGTTGCCTGATGAAGTTTATGTCTACGGCGATTGTGCAATTAATCCAGATCCAAATGCTGAACAGCTTGCTGAAATTGCGATTCAATCTGCAGACTCTGCTAAAGCCTTTGGTCTTGATCCGCGTATTGCCATGATTAGTTATTCAACAGGTACGTCAGGCGCAGGTGCCGATGTTGAAAAAGTGGCTGAAGCAACCAAGATCGCCCAACAACGTCGTCCTGATTTACTGATTGATGGGCCTCTACAATACGATGCGGCTTCAGTTGAAAGCGTTGGACGTCAAAAAGCACCTGAATCTAAAGTTGCGGGTCGTGCCAATGTATTTATTTTCCCTGATCTCAATACTGGTAACACCACCTATAAAGCAGTACAACGTGCAGCGAATGTGGTCAGTGTCGGTCCAATGCTACAAGGCTTAAACAAGCCCGTAAATGATTTGTCTCGCGGTGCTTTGGTTGATGATATTGTGTTTACCATTGCCTTAACGGCGATTCAGGCAGCGCAACAGGATTAAATCACGATCCTGATATTATAAAAAACCATCTACCAGATAAAAAGTAGATGGTTTTTTATTAGACTTGTTTTTCCATGCGGCCAGCCACACATAAGGAAAACTAAAAATTTCAACACGTCTCCTGCCTATTTAGACCTTTAGCCAAATCTAAGCTAAAACTCCCACATTCATTGCTTTTTGTCATATAATTTAGCCCGCCAGCTAATCGCCCGCTCAAGAGAAATTTGATATGACAACGATCATCAAACAAGATGACTTGATTACATCAATCAAGGATGCCCTGCAGTTTATTTCTTACTATCACCCACAAGACTTCATCCAAGCGATGAGCCGTGCTTATGATCGTGAAGAAAACAAAGCTGCAAAAGATGCTATTGCCCAAATCCTGATCAACTCACGTATGTGTGCTGAAGGTCACCGACCAATCTGTCAGGATACAGGGATCGTTAACGTTTTCCTTGAAGTCGGCTTAGATGTTAAATTTGATTTAACCATGAGCTTGGATGATGCTGTAAACGAAGGTGTACGCCAAGGTTACCTAGAAAACTCAAACGTACTCCGTGCTTCTGTTTTAGCAGACCCAGCTTTTGGTCGTAAAAATACCAAAGACAATACCCCTGCCGTGATTCACTACAAACTCGTTCCAGGTAACAAAGTAGATATTACAGTTGCTGCCAAAGGTGGCGGTTCAGAAAATAAATCTAAACTTGCGATGTTAAACCCATCTGATTCAATTGTGGATTGGGTACTTAAAACTGTTCCAACGATGGGTGCAGGTTGGTGTCCACCAGGTATGCTCGGTATTGGTATCGGTGGTACTGCTGAAAAAGCCATGATGCTTGCAAAAGAAGCACTCATGGAAGAAATCAACATGGACGAATTACTTCGTCGTGGCCCACAAAGCAAAATGGAAGAACTCCGTATCGAGATCTTCGAGAAAGTGAATGCATTGGGTATTGGTGCACAAGGTCTTGGTGGTTTAACCACAGTGCTTGATATTAAAATCAAGGATTACCCATGCCACGCTGCGGGTAAACCAGTGGGTATGATTCCGAACTGTGCTGCGACTCGTCACGCACATTTCCAGTTAGATGGTACAGGTGTTGCGCATATTCAAGCACCTAAACTTGAAGACTACCCTGCTGTAACTTGGGATTCATCTCAATCAAAACGTGTCAACCTTGATACCATTACTCAAGAAGAAATGAATGCTTGGAAGCCAGGCGATACATTACTTCTTAACGGTACAATTTATACAGGTCGTGATGCTGCGCATAAGCGCATGGTCGACATGTTAAATAATGGCGAAGAACTGCCAGTCGATCTCAAAGGTAAATTCATTTACTACGTGGGTCCTGTTGATCCTGTTCGTGATGAAGTCGTTGGTCCTGCTGGTCCTACAACTGCAACGCGTATGGATAAATTTACGCGTCAAGTCTTAGAAGCAACTGGTTTGTTCGGTATGATTGGTAAAGCGGATCGTGGTCCAGCTGCTGTTGAAGCAATCAAAGACAATAAAGCAACTTGCTTAATGGCTGTGGGTGGTGCTGCTTACCTCGTTTCTAAAGCTGTACGTGAAGCTGAAGTTGTTGCTATTTGCTGACCTCGGTATGGAAGCCATCTACAAATTTGTGGTTGAAGATATGCCTGTTTCTGTTGCGTTGATGTGAATGGTACTTCGATCCACGCGACTGCGCCAAAAATCTGGCAAGCAAAAATTGGTAAAATTCCAGTAGTTGATGCTGCCGCTCAATAATACTCATACAATAATCTTAGCCGAATCATCGTATTCGGCTATTTTTTTGCCTAATGCTTCTGTTAGATTATAAAAAACAAAACAACAAGGACAATGGCATGAATAAAAATATATTGAGGGTGCTGACTGGTTTATGCCTAATCAGTGCCATGCAAAGTGTCTTTGCCACACCAGCACAAACCCAGTCAGTAAAGAGCTAATCAAACTGAGTGAGTTTGAAAATATCCTGTATACCTCTCTGGATGAAATGCAGCCGACATTGGATTCAGAAGCTGAAAACATCCTGCTAAGGGTGTTAAACAAGGATAAATTAACCACCACACAGGAACAGCTGGCTGTACTCGAACTGAGTCAATTGTTGAAAGACACCAGTTCAAAAGTGTTTGCCCGACCCGAAACCTTACAGGCCATAGAAAAAATTTATGCCGAGACATTAAGTGAGGAAGAAGTACAGGCTTATTTAAAATTCCTAAAAACGCCTGAGGGTAGATCCATTAATCAAAAAACATTGAAAATCAGCAGCAATGTTTTTCAGTATATGAGTCATTTGAGCCAGCAAAGCCTGAATGATCCAGAGCAAAGCTCACAACTAAAGGAACAGTTCCTAACCATCATCAAACCACTGGTTCAACCTGAATAGTCCCTGTTCTGTGTCAGTTTACCAGGTTAAAGGATTCCAGATTTTAAATGGCTTGACCAAAAGCACTTCAGACTTTTCATCATATTTAACGGGCTTGAGTTCCTGAGGCTTGGAACGAACTCCTCCCGATTCATCCTGTGCAACAAAGTTGTAGCTCGAAGATTTTAAACGGGTAAACGCGATTTCCTGACGGGCGACCTTGTCAGGCATCACCATCCACGGACCCGTATGTTCACTGCCGGGAAATCTTATTTTCTTCATCATATTTAATGAAATAAGTTTGTGATGCATCAACCGTGAAATCTAAATACTTTCGGTTTTTGAAAATGTATACCAGCCAATGGGCGGCTCACCTCAAACGATAGGTTCCCGCAGGGAGTTCAACCCAGTAATAATGATTATGTAACAGGCTTGGAATACGATGACCATTGATAAACAGGTTGACCGCCGCAATTTCCTGACGGTTCCAGCGCGAATCTGGTCGATACAGATACACAACAGCAGCCTGTTCATTTTGCGGTTTAACGGGTGTGAGTATTGACCCAGCTTTTGGTTGACCCAGCCCCCTACCGTGAAGCCACCCACATGGTATTGATCAAACAGGCCTGGTTCTTTTTTCAGTATCCACTGGTGGTAGCGTTGCAGTCAGTGCTGCTGGTTTTTCCTCAACGGCCTTGTGGCTTTGACAGCCAGCCAATACCCCAGCACAACATAATGACAATATTAAATAACGCATGACATCCCTCAAGGCGTTTTCTTGGATTTATTGTTAACAGCGCAAAACTATGCGGATTTTCCAATTTTTAAGATTAACACCTCACTGACCAATTGCAAATAAAAAAAGCATGAAAAGCTAAACCTTTCATGCTTTTTTAGATGAGTGATAAACCGTTGCAGTTAGGCCGATTTGGAATCAATCACTTTCAGGTCTTTTTTTTCCACCAGTTCAGGCGTGGTCACCTGAGGTAAACGCTCAGCCTTATAGGTTGGTTTTGCGGTGCCATTGATCACGGCTTCATCCACAATCACTGTACCAACATCAGTACGGCTTGGTAAGTCATACATGGTTTCTAGCAAAACGTTTTCTAAAATTGAACGTAAGCCACGCGCACCCGTATTTCGTTCAAGTGCTTTCTTCGCCACTGTACGCAATGCAGATTCATCAAAAAACAAGATCAACATTTTCCATCGTGAAAAAGATATTGATATTGGCGAGTTAATGCATTTTTAGGCTCTGTCAGAAGTTTGCATTAATGCTTCTTCATCCAGTTCTTCTAAAGTTGCAATCACAGGTAAACGACCAATAAACTCAGGAATCAAACCAAATTTGACTAAATCAGTTGCTTCAACTTGACGGAACAACTCAGAGACTTTTTTACCGTCGTCCTTATTCTTCACATCAGCCGTGAATCCAATACCGCCTTTCTCTTGACGTTGTTGTACAATTTTTCTAAACCAGAGAATGCACCACCACAAATAAATAAAATATTTGAGGTATCAATCTGGATAAATTCCTGTTGAGGATGCTTACGACCACCTTGTGGCGGAATTGAAGCAACGGTGCCCTCAATCATTTTCAATAATGCTTGTTGTACACCTTCACCCGAAACATCACGGGTAATGGATGGATTCTCCGATTTACGGGTAATCTTATCAATCTCATCAATATAGATAATACCTTTCTGCGCTTTTTCTACATCTGATCCGCTTTCTGCAATAACTTCTGCACGATATTTTCAACATCTTCACCCACATAACCTGCTTCTGTGAGTGTCGTTGCATCTGCCATGGCAAAAGGAACATCCAGCAAACGCGCAAGTGTTTGCGCCAGCAAAGTTTTACCTGAACCTGTTGGTCCAATCAGTAAAATATTACTTTTTGCAATTTCAACATCTTGCGGTGCGTGATGCGACTGTCCTACTTTCAAACGCTTATAGTGGTTGTACACTGCAACAGACAGGGTTTTTTTCGCAATATCTTGTCCAATGACATACTGATCAAGGGCGGCACGTATTTCATGTGGTTTTGGCAAAGCCTTGCTTGCCCAATCACTCGCTTCAACCTGTTGACTGGTTTGAACCAGATCCAAACAGACATCCACACACTCATTACAAATATATGCGTCCTCACCTGCAATCAATTTTCCAACTTCAGATTGCGTCTTGCCACAAAATGAACAATGTTTTTGTCCTTGAGGATGTTCGGACATATTTACTCCACAACTTAAATCTTAAACTTAGTTTTTAAAAATCAAGGGCGCTTGCTTAGCACCTGATCAACCAAACCATATTCTTTTGCCGCCTGTGCGGTCATAAAGTTGTCACGGTCGGTGTCACGCGCAACTGTTTCGTAGTTCTGGCCACTATGCTCAGCCATCAAGCGGTTTAAACGTTCCTTGATAAAGAGAATCTCACGCGCATGAATTTCAATGTCAGAAGCCTGACCACGGAAACCACCCAACGGCTGGTGAATCATGACACGGGCATTCTCAAGACAATAACGCTTGCCTTTGGCACCCGCATTCAACAGGAATGCACCCATTGATGCTGCTTGTCCCATACAGTAAGTCACGACATCTGGTTTGATAAACTGCATGGTGTCATAAATCGCCATACCCGCAGTTACGGAACCGCCTGGTGAGTTAATATAAAGATGAATATCTTTCTCTGGATTCTCAGCTTCCAGAAACAACATCTGCGCCACGATTAAGTTGGCCATGTTGTCTTCAACTTCACCTGTTAAAAAAATCACACGCTCACGTAACAGGCGTGAAAAAATATCAAAAGAACGCTCGCCACGGGATGACTGTTCAACGACAACAGGAACTAAAGCATTTTCAATTGTTGGAACATACATAGGTTTATTTATTCCTAAATTATTCTGACTCGATCTATGCCAACAATATGAGGGATAATCAATGAAATTGCAAAAGGTTCAACCTGAAATATTCGATTATTTATGGCAAAACCGAGTCATTTTTCGACAAATTAACACTTTCATAACATGCATAAAAAAAGGCGCATCAAGCGCCTTTCTTCTAAACTTTTAAAAGATTAGCCACGGCGTGCCTGTTGCTCTTTTAACAAGTCTTCATAGCTTACATTTACATCACTTACTTTAGCAGAAGCCAGGATGTGGTCAACAACCTGATCTTCCAGCACAACAGCTTCAATTTGAGCGCGTTGCTGCTTGTCATTCTTGAAGTATTCAACCACTTCTGTTGGGTCTTCATAAGAAGAAGCCATGTCATCGATATAAGCATCAACACGTGCCTGATCAACTTCAAGTTTGGCATCAGCCAATACTTTGCTCACCAACACACCAAGTTTCACTGATTTTTCAGCCTGTTCCTTGAACAATTCATCTGGAAGCATGCTGCTGTCAAATGCGCCAGCACCCTGACCACCAAACTGTTGCGTGAACTGCTGAATCATTTGTTGACGTTGACGGTCAATTTCTTGAGCAACCATAGACGCTGGAACTTCAATTTCGTTTGCAGCGACAAGTGCATCAAATGCAGCTTGTTTAACCTGATTACGAAGACTGTTGCGAACTTCACGTTCCATATTCTTACGAACGTCAGCCTTTAACTTGTCCAAGCCTTCTTCTTCAGTTAAACCAAAGATTTTTAAGAATTCAGCATCAATTTCTGGAAGTTTTTGTTTTTCAACAAGTTTCACAGTGATTTTGAACTGAGCTGCTTTACCCGCTAAGTTTTCAGCTTGATAATCTTCAGGGAAAGTCACATCAATCACTTTCTCTTCGCCTTTCTTCATGCCGATGATGCCGTCTTCAAAGCCAGGAATCATGCGACCTGAACCAAGAACCAGTTTAAAGTCTTCAGCAGAACCGCCCTCAAACTTCTCACCATCAACAGTACCTTCGAAGTCGAAAGTCACCTGCATGTCTTTCTTCGCCATACCCTTGGTTTCAGTCCAAGAAGCGCGTTGCTTTTGCAGGTTCTCAATCATGGTATCAACATCTTTGTCGTTGATTTCTGAAGCCTTGCGTTCAACTTCCAAATCGGCAAAAGTCTTCACTTCCACTTCTGGATAAACTTCAACAATTGCTTCATACACTAAAGCGCCATCTTTGTTTTCAACTTTCTCAATGTTCGGCATACCTACCGCATTGATTTTTTCTTGTTGAATTGCTTCGAACACAGTGTCGCGAATGATTTCATTCACCACTTCCTGATAAATGCCCGCACCATATTCACGGCGAACAACGTTTAAAGGTACCTTACCTGGACGGAAGCCGTTGATCTTCACAGTTTTGGCAGTGCGTTTTAAGCGAGCTTCAAATTGCTCGTTAACACGGCTCGTCGGTACAGAAACATTTAAACGACGGGCAACGCCCGAAACCGCTTCAGTCGTTACTTGCATGGCTTCCTCGATATTTAGTTAGTAGTAACAATTTTTAAAAGTGCTACATTATATGACAACTTTACAGATATACAAAATCGGATGCTAAAAATACCCGAATAATCGTAAAAACTTTATCATTCTGGAAAATCCAGAAATTTATTAATCAACTAAAACAATCAAAAATCATTTTATATTCGCTTTTTCCGCTTAATAATCAGGATTTTTTTGCAAATACAGGTGTAAATAAAAATACTTATCATTTACAATTCGATCCACTAACAAAATCTCCTTTATTTCTTCATCTTTATAGTCGGGTGGAATTAAAATGGCACAAAAGTCCTCTTCCTTGAAAAAGAAAAGTGTTCAAACCGTTGCTTTAGCAATTGCCTTGCCTAACCTCGCTTTTGCTGCAACTGCTGAGACTCCCGTTCAGCTACCAACAATTCATACCACTGCTGAACAGGATGCCGAATCCTACCATGCTGAAAGTGCTTCAACAAAACGTACCGAAAAGCTGTTAAACACAGCAAAAACTGTTCAGGTCCTTACTGAAAAGGCGTTAAAGGATCAAGGCCTGCTTTCACTGCAACAGGCACTGGCCACTACCCCAGGTGTTAGTTTTGGTGCTGGCGAAGGTGGCGGTGGTTATGGTGATAAAATCACGCTACGTGGTTATGACGCAACCTACAACACCACTAGTTGATGGCTTACGTGACGCTGCATTGACCAATCGTTCCGACTTGTTTAACTACGAGGCACTTGAGATTACCAAAGGTGCAAACTCAGTTGAAAATGGTGTGGGGCAAGTCAGTGGTGGTGTCAACCTTGTATCCAAGTCACCTAAAAAACGCGATTCAAACGAGGTGACACTTGGGGTGGCACCGATGATTACAAACGCTTTACCGGGGATCAACAAGGTCATTAATGATGATGTTGCAGTACGACTAAACGTGATGGCCACAACAACACCTACGCTGGTCGTGATGAAGAAATGAAGCGCTGGGGCGTTGCGCCCCTCAATTACTTTCGGTTTAAAACGAAACAACCAAAGCGACTCTCTCATATTTCTATCAAAAAGATGAAAATGATCTTTTATATGGTGTGCCATACTACAATGGCAAACCAGTCGCGGGTATTTCTGATAAAACAACTACGGTTATCGCAATCTGGACCAGCAAAACATTACCAATAATGTTGCAACACTAAAGGTCGAAAGTGAAATCAGCGATTCGATGAAACTGAATTCGATTACCCGTTATAGTGACATTGAACAAGAAGCCACCGTATCAGCACCACAGGGTACTTTCTGTCTGGCAAATGGTACATCGCCTACCGCCTTGATCAATACCAACCAGACAGGCTTCAAGGACTGCAAGGTGACTTCAGGCGCAACGACCCTTACCGTTCCAAATGCTTCATATTACATTTCTGGTCCGCGGGGCTATTATCGTGACACCCACAATAAACAATTCGCACATGACACCAACCTGACCGTGAAGTTCAAGACAGGCTTCATTGACCATGCGGTGGTTGGGGGGATTGGTTTCAGCCGTGAAGACTACACCATCACCACAGGCGGTTATTTATACAATGCCGATGGTTCATCTGGTAGCTCAATCACCAACCCTCTGTATATGAATGTCTACAGCCCAGACAACTTTTGGCATGGCCCAACCAACTTCCGTAAACAGCTTATGCGGAAGGTGACCTAAATGTATATTCAGCCTATCTTTTTGATACGCTTAAATTTGGAGAGCAATGGTTACTTAATCTAGGCGTACGTAATGACTATACAGATGGTCAATACCGCTCTGACAGGATTGACACCAAGACAGCCGCCATTACACAGGGTAAGACACTCACCCAATCGGACAACCTGCTGTCCTACAATGTTGGTTTAACCTTAAACCAACTGTAAACACCAGCATTTACGCAGCATATTCAAATGCAGAAAAGCCTTCACAAAACACCGCAAGCGGTGGCTGCTCTCAAACCTTAACCAATGGCGTTGTCACAGCGAATACCTGTAATACTGCCCCAGAACAGGCTGTAAATTATGAAGTTGGGGCAAAATGGGAAGTAAATCCTGACCTGTTGTTAAGTGCCGCAGTTTTCCGTAATGAACAAAATAAAGTTCGTGTGGCAAGTGACATCGCTGGTCAACCTAATGCGACACTTGATGGTAAAAACCATGTTCAAGGCGTAGAAGTGGGCATGATGGGCAATATTCTTCCACAATGGGCCATCACTGCAAGTGCGGCCTATATGCAAGGTAAATATGACCAGACCAAGGTGAATGGTTCACCAACCGTTGATCAGAAAGGCGACAAACTGGTTCAAGTTCCAGAATTATCTGGTAGCTTATGGACAACCTATAATATTAATGACCAGTGGCAAGTGGGTTATGGCCTCACCTATCAAGGCAAACGTATTTAAGTACACATACCAACAACACCAACAACCTTGTAGCTCAGGTCAAGTCAGATGATTACTTCATCCACAATGCCTCTGTCACCTATACATACAGCAAAGACCTGAGCTTCCAGTTATTGGGTCAAAACCTTGTCGATGAAAATACTATACCAACATCCGTAACAACGGTTGGGCACGCCTGGTGAAGGACGTAAAGGTATATTCAACATCAGCTATAATTTTTAATCTGTAAAATTTTAGGCTATGCTGTGCAAGCGCCTGATTCATCAGGTGCTTCCTTATTTTTAGGAAAATACGATGTTGCTACAAATTCCTAATCTGCTGACTCTGGAAGAAATCAATCAATGCAGACAACGCCTTCACAGGCTGAATGGATTGATGGCAAAGTGTCCATCGGCATCAATCAGCATTTAAAGAATAATCTACAACTCGCCCAAGACAGTGAAGCTGCCTGTGTAATGGGTGATATGATTTGTCAGGCATTCCTAAACAACCCTTTGGCGTTTAGTGCAGCCTCACAAGAACCATTTTGCCGCCCATGTTCAATTGCTATCAGCATGATGGGCATTTTGGCCAGCATGTGGATAACGCCATCCGTAAAAACCCATCAAACAATCAACCCATGCGTACAGACCTCTCCTGTACCGTGTTCTTTACCAATCCAGATGAATATGAAGGTGGTGAATTATTGATTGAGGACACTTCCTTTGGCTCCAAGTCAGTCAAACTGCCTGCTGGACATGCCATTCTTTATCCCCTCAACCAGTTTGCATCAGGTTTTACCCGCTCTGCGGGGCACGTATTGCTTCCTTTTTTCTGATTCAAAGTTTTATTGCATCAGATGCACAGCGTCACATCCATTAAGCTGACCGGAACATTCAGAAACTCACCCAGATTTTAGGTGCAACCCATAGTGAGGTCATTTCATTAACAGGGATTTACCATAACCTATTAAGGAGTGGAGTGATTTATAGCATGTTCCTTTTAAAGATGAATGAGGCTTCATCATGCCACAAAAAACAAATAGCAGCCCCACTAGCACAATCCCAGCGTATTTACAAACAGTTGCCGACGAAAAACAGGCACCACGACATCTGACCGAGGAAGTTTGCTCATACCTGAATGGCGGTGCGATGCATGAAATCAGCCTGCAACAAAATATGCTGCAATTTCAGGATATTCAGTTAGTACCACGTCATTTAAACGATTTAACGCAAGGGCATACACAGATCAATTTATTTGGCTGTAACTATCCACACCCCATTTTTCTTGCACCGATTGGTCATCAGGCTTTATTCCATCCACAGGCGGAAAAGGCCTCTGCCCTCGCGGCACAGGCCATGCACAGCAATAGCTGAGCACCTTTAGCAATACTCACATGGGCGAAGTCAATCCTGAGCATCCCTATAAATGGTTTCAACTGGGGAGCTGGCAGGGTTCACGAGAAAAGTCCTCTCCTGATTCAACAGGCTGAACAGTATGGTTATCGTGCGCTGGTGATTACGGTTGATGCACCGCATGTGGGAATACGAGATCGTGAACGAAATGGCTTATTGCCTGAAGACATGGTTCATCCACATACCCCAACCCATCTGGATTTTCCTAATGTCTCCCCTACTGAACATCGGTTATTTCAGGGACTGATGCAGGTTGCACCGAAATGGTCAGACATTGCATGGGTGATTGAAAACACAAAACTGCCCGTGATTCTAAAGGTATTCTCCACCGTCGATGCACAAAAGGCACTGGATTATGGTGTTTCAGGTATTATTGTTTCCAATCATGGTGGGCGCATTATAGATACGACTATTCCACCTTTAGTTGCATTGCCAAAAAATTCGTGCAATTATTCCTGCTGATTACCCTGTATTATTAGATGGTGACCTGACGTGGTACAGATGTCTTTAAAGCAATTGCATTAGGTGCAAACGCCGTATTGATTGGACGCCCCTATATTTATGGCTTGGCAGTTGCAGGCTTTGGGTGCCGCCCATGTCATACGTATTCTAAAGGAAGAGTTTGAAATCACCATGGCGCTGATGGGAACGGTAACCATAAACGAGATTAATCAGGATTATATTTACCAAAATTAAGATCATTTTTGAAAATATTTTCTATTTTTCGCTATATGATGCAAAAATAGGAAAATATTTCCCAACCATTCGAATTAAAATAAATCATAGACCGTCGGCAGTCGCTTGTATTTTCACCAGACTGAGTCCACTAGGTGATTAAGATAACTCGCAAACCCAATACTTTTGCTTTGAACGGTAGATGATGAAAACGAGTGATGATTTTAGCCATCCGTCTGATATAAAACTACTCACTGCTTCCTAATAGTGCCCGCGTATAAATTTTTACCTAGATTTTAGGTACTCATACATATTCTCTTTAAAATTAATTGTTATAGACACCATATATATTTGTAGCACGTTGCATTTATTTTCAAGCAGCAACTATGCTACAACAAGGAGTTATCTCATGATGTTGGCTGACCTACAAAAAATACCGCCGTATGTATCAACGTGTGGATTTACCAGATCGCCAATGGCCGAACAATGAAATTAATCAAGCGCTTGATCTGGATGAGTACTGACTGTGATGGAAATCAGGCAATCTTTGAACCAATGAACATGGAGCAAAAATTAAAAATGTTCCATATGTTGGCTTGCAAACTGGTTTTAAGCATATTGAAATTGGTTTTCCATCGGCTTCACAAATTGATTTTGATTTTACCGCAAGTTAATTGAAGGCAGATTTGATTCTGATGACGTCTACATTGAAGTGTTGGTTCAGGCCCGTGACCACTTGATTGAGTCTTTGGTTGGTGCAAAACGTGCGATTGTGCATATCTACAATTCAAACTCACCAACATTCCGTCAAAAAGTGTTGAATGTAGATGTAAATGGCGCGAAACAACTTGCCATTAATGCAGCAAATAAAGTGAAAGAATACGCAGCGCAATATCCTGCAACTGAATGGATATTCCAGTACAGCCCAGAGTGTTTCTCTGCAACAGAATTGGAAGTTGCCAAAGACGTTTGTGATGCGGTCACGGAAATTTGGGAAGCGTCTCCAACCAATAAAGTGATCTTAAACTTGCCTGCAACGGTTGAGGTGTCTACACCCAATGTCTATGCCGATCAAATCGAATGGATGCACCGTAACTTGGCGCGTCGTGATGGCGTGATTATCTCAGTTCACTGTCACAATGACCGTGGTTGTGGTATCGCTGCTTCTGAATTGGCGATTATGGCGGGTGCTGACCGTGTTGAAGGTTGCGTGTTTGGTAATGGTGAACGTACAGGTAACGTCGATGTTGCTGCGATTGCCTTGAACATGTATACCCAAGGTGTTGCACCAAACTTAGACTTCTCTAATATCAATGAAATCATTGCAACTGTTGAAGAATGTACAGGTTTGCCTGTGCACCCACGTCATCCATATGCAGGTGATTTAGTCTTTACCGCATTCTCTGGTTCACACCAAGATGCGATTAAAAAAGGCTTCGAATTCCAGAAAAACGAAGAGATCTGGGATATGCCGTACTTACCAATCGACCCTAAAGATTTAGGTCGTGATTATGATGCGGTGATTCGTGTCAACAGCCAATCTGGTAAAGGTGGTATTGCGTATTTATTGGAATCAAATTACAACGTTGCTTTACCACGCCGAGTACAAATCGAGTTCAGCCAAATCGTACAGCAACATACTGATGAAAACGGTACAGAAATCAGTGCACATGAAATCTGGACCTTATTCCAAAATACCTATGTGGATGTGAAAAATAGCCATTACCAAACCAAACATTATCAGTTGTCTGATATCAATGGCACACAAATCATTGAATTAGATATTGAAATTAACGGTGAAGTACAACGTTTACGCGGTGAAGGTAACGGTCCAATTTCGGCGATGCTCGATGCGTTACAATTGCCAATTGATGTTGTAAATTATGAAGAACGTAGTATCAGTTCTGGTGCAAATGCTAAAGCACTTGCCTTGATTGAACTTCAAGTCAAAGGCACAGGTAAAAATGCTTTTGGTGCAGGGATTCATGACAACATTGTCACCTCATCGATTGAAGCGATTATTGCATGTACCAATCGTTTAATTGAACAAGGCGTACTTACAACTGAGCAAGTTGCTGCTGCGGCAGTTTAAGCAAAGCTGAGTTGTAATATCAGAAAAAATGACTTTTGAAAGGATACCTGAATTGGTATCCTTTTATTATTGATCAAAGATTTATACAAGGCGAATCATTCCAGTGTCTTTTCCATCGGATTCAGTGGGTTTAGTCACACCACAAAAATTTCAATTTGAGCAACCATTAGAGCTTGAATGTGGGCGTATCCTGCCACGTTTTGATTTGATGGTTGAAACCTATGGAACACTTAATGCAGATAAATCCAATGCAATCTTAATTTGCCATGCATTATCTGGGCATCATCATGCTGCGGGTTATCATCATGCAGATGATAAAAAAGCAGGTTGGTGGGATAGCTGTATTGGACCTGGAAAAGCCATTGATACCAACCACTTCTTTGTGGTGTCACTGAATAATATTGGTGGTTGTAATGGTTCAACAGGCCCAACATCGCCAAACCCTGAAAATGAAAATCGTCCTTATGGTCCAGATTTTCCATTAGTCACTGTTCGTGACTGGGTGAAGACCCAAGCCATGTTGTCTGATCGCCTCGGAATTGATGTGTGGTATGCCGTGATTGGTGGTTCTTTAGGTGGCATGCAAGCACTACAATGGTCATTGGACTATGCTGATCGTTTAAAAAAATGTGTCATTATTGCCAGTGCACCAAAATTATCGGCACAAAATATTGCCTTTAATGAGGTTGCCCGTCAGTCAATTCTGTCTGATCCCGATTTCCATCATGGACGTTATCTGGAACATGACAGCTACCCAAAACGTGGGTTAATTTTGGCACGCATGGTGGGTCATATCACCTATTTATCTGAAGAAGCCATGAAACAGAAATTTGGTCGTGATTTGAAATCTGGCAAATTTATGTACGGCTTTGATGTCGAATTCCAAGTTGAAAGTTATTTACGTTATCAAGGCGAACAATTTAGCCGTAATTTCGATGCAAATACTTACTTGATTATGACCAAGGCCTTGGATTATTTTGATCCCTCGCGTGAGTATGAACATTCCTTGACTAAAGCAATGAGCAAGCCTAAATGCAAATTCTTGGTGATTTCATTTACGACTGACTGGCGTTTCAGCCCAAGTCGTTCACAAGAATTAGTTGATGCTCTAATTGATAATCATAAGCCCGTCAGTTACTTAGATATTGATGCCGAACAGGGTCATGACTCGTTTCTGTTCCCTATTCCACTGTATGTGAAAACATTACGGGCATTTTTAGGTGGAGCGCAACAGTTGCAATCGACCCGTTTGGAGAATATCTGATGCGTATAGATCAACGACTCGCTGAAAAATGGATCAGTCCGAACTCTAGCGTATTAGACTTAGGCTGTGGTGATGGTGAATTATTGGCCCACATGAGCAAACAGCATAATATTCGTGCTTATGGATTAGAAATTGATCAAGAAAAGATTGCAATTGCCATCAGTCGGGGGTTAAATATTATTCAACAGGACTTAAACTTGGGGTTAAGTCGTTTTGCCGACCAGTCTTTTGACTCCGTGGTCATGGCACAGGCATTGCAGGCGGTCGATGCGCCCGATGTACTGCTCCGTGACATGGTGCGTGTTGGCAAACAGGCAATCATTACTTTTCCAAACTTTGCATATTGGAAGACACGTTCTTTTCTTGCATTAAAAGGTAAAATGCCTGTTTCGGAAGCTTTACCCTATATGTGGTATAACACCCCGAATATTCATTTATGTACTTTCCGTGACTTTGAAGCATTATGTGCTGAGAATCGGATTAAAATTATTAATCGACTTGCCGTTAATGGTGACCAACAAGGTAGTATGCTCAGCAAGCATATGCCGAACCTATTTGGTGAAGTCGCAATTTATCGAGTGAGCGCTCTATGAAAAAGACATTAATCAGCACATTTTTATTTGGTCTGATCGGTATGCAGGCGCACGCTGACTATGTTGCCCAACCACAATCGGTTGCAACGCAGGCAGCACGGTATTCAGTGATGGGCGTCAGTGAATTACAAAGCGCAGCGAAAGCGGGTCAGGCAGGTGCACAGTTTTATTTAGCAACGCGTTACCAGTATGGTAAAGATGTTGCCAAAGATGAGAAACAGGCTTTCACCCTGTTTAAGGCGGCGGCTGACCAAGGCTTGTCTGCTGCACAGCTCAATGTTGGGCGTATGTATGCTGATGGGATTGGCACAAAGAAAGATGAGGCTTTGGCACGCAAGTATTTTGAAAAGGCGGCCAGCAATGGCGATAACCGTGCCAGCTTTAATCTCGCGATGATGGAAGAGCAAAAGAAAAACTATGTTGGTGCTTACCAATGGTATGAGCTTTCAACACGTGACGGTATGCTGGATACTAAAGTCATCAGTCTTTCTGAGGGTAAGAAAACAGCGTTGGCTGCAAACTTAACTCAAGATCAGATTCGTACTGCACGTGATCGTGCAGATAAATGGATTCAAGCGCAATAATCTTTTTAAAATGATATAAAAACCGACTTGTAAGAGTCGGTTTTTGTTTTTTAGAATACATTCCATAATTGGATTAAAACCAATACTTTTGCATCGCTTTTAAAAATTCTTGTGTTATTAAGTCATCAGACTTTAAGCTAATGATGGCATCAATACTACAATTTGGACATAAAGCCGTATTTCCATCATCACACCAATCTTGGATATTTTTATAATCAAAAATATCCAGGCAATAAAAACAGCCACAAAATGGACTATCTCTTAAAATATGCCGATGATAGTTTGAAAATTTATGTGCATCAATTACATCAGTTTGATCAAAATTATTCATGTAAATTCTTAGATCACTTAAAACCTATGGAATCATTTTAGCTTAAATGTGTAATTGTTTCGATGAATCAAATCTATCATAAATAATCCGTTAAAATACTTATCATATTTCTGAAAAACTGAGAATTTACTATGCCCATTCCTCACTGGTTCAATCAAGGCAGCCTTGTGCTGGCAAGTAATAACAAAGGTAAAGTTGTCGGGTGGCGTTTACATCTGTTTCAACAACTCGAAATCTTCCTGTTGAAATCATTCCCAGACAAAACTAGATATTGAAGATGCCATCGAAGATGGTTTGAGCTTTGTGGAAAATGCGATTATCAAGGCACGTCATGCAGCCAAATTTCGGGTAACCCTGCGATTGCTGATGATTCAGGTTTATGTACTGATTTAGGTGGTGCACCTGGCATTTATAAAAAAAGCACATTCATGCAGGCGAACATGGCAATGACGCTGCCAATAACCAGAAGCTTTTGGCTGACCTTGTACCATTCCGCAAAGAGGGTGAAGCGATTGAGGGCATGTTTGTCTGTGTTCTGGCGCTAGTGACTCATGCAGAAGACCCACTGCCACAAATCTTTCCAGGGCCTTTTGGAAAGGTAAATTTTAGAAGCTGCTCGTGGAGAAAATGGTTTCGGCTGTGATCCCTATTTTGGCTGCTGAACTCAATCGCTCTGCGTGCTCTAGTTAATAAAAACTAGAGCACTTTTAGATAAAATAAAAATCAAGCACGCTGAATTTAGAATAACAAAAACCTTGTATTAAACCTTGATTACAAACCAAAAAGTAAAATTATCTATTCAACTATTTAAAGCTACTTATCCCTCTGTCGCAAAATTGCAATATAAGTGTCACATATTTGTCATGCCAAGCTGTTGAGATATATACAAAGTTTGATAGGAATAAAATTATGGCTGGTTTATCAATTTGGCACGTACTCATTTTTGCAATCGTGGTTATTTTACTTTTCGGTACATCAAAGCTTAAAAACTTAGGTAAAGATGTCGGTGGTGCCGTTAAAGATTTCAAAAAATCAATGAAAGATGACGAAGCGGCAGCATCTCTAAATGAACCCCGTACGATTGATGCACAAGTAAAAAATACTGAAAGCTCAATCAAAAGTTAAGCGAGCAACAATATGTTAGATGTTGGAATGTCCGAACTTTTGGTGTTCGGCATTATTGCTTTACTTGTGCTTGGACCAGATAAATTACCTCAAGCAGCTCGCTTTGTCGGGAAATGGTATGGCAAAGTGAAGCGCCTTGTCAGTAATGTGCAAAACGATATTGATCGTGAATTACGTCTATCTGAATTACGCGAGCAGATGCAGCAAGAAATGCAACGTATTGCTGAACTAGAACAAAAAATGCAAGCTCAAATGTCTGAGCTCGAACAACAAAAACGAGAAATGTTTGTTCAACCAAGCAAACAAGAACAAACAACAGATAACATTAGTTATCCTACTTATCACTATGTGAAAGAGCATTCTTCATTTGTATATGTGGAAAAAAATATTCAAAAGGCTCAGACCACTATTTTTCCTGCACCAGATCATCAACCTGAATTTAAGGTGGCCGTATGAGTACATCCTCTCATTCTCAGTTACCTGCTCAATCGATTGAAGAATCAAAACAAAAGATTGAACTTGAAGAAATGCCGATTACCAAGCATTTAATGATCTTGCGTCAGCATTTATTCAAGATCGTTGGAATTTTATTACTCTTATTCTTTTGTTTATTACCATTTGCAAATCGTACCTATCAGCTACTTTCTGAACCTTTGCGAGCTCAGCTTCCTGTTAGCTCATCAATGATTGCAACAGATGTGACCGCAACATTCATGGCACCCTTTAAGCTGAACTTTTTTGTTGCACTGATGTTAGCAATGCCTTTTATTATTTATCAGATTTGGGCATTTGCTAAACCTGCATTATATGAACGCGAAAAGACACTTGCTCTTCCGTTATTACTAAGCAGTATTTTTCTATTTTACGCAGGAATTGCCTTTGCATATTTTGTTGCATTACCTTCGATTTTACATTTTTTCATCAGTGTTTCACCTGAAACTGTAGCGCCAATGACAGATATCAATAGCTATCTAGCGTTCTGTTTAAAACTATTTCTCGTATTTGGTTTAACCTTTGAGATTCCAGTGATTACACTACTTTTGATTCTGATTGGAGTCGTGAGTACACAAAGTCTGATTGAGAAACGAAGATTTATCATTGTTGGCTGTTTTTTCGTAGCAATGTTTGTTACACCGCCTGATGCTATTTCTATGATCATGTTAGCCGTTCCGATGTGGTTATTGTTTGAGATTGGATTATTTTTTGGCAAGATTATCGAAAAAAGAAAAACAGCTTGATTACTTAGTTCTTATTACTACAAACAGGCTTCTCGCCTGTTTTTTTTAATTTTATTACTTTAATTTTTAATTGATTTTTCACAAAGCTGTCACACAAGTGTCAAGGCTTCGTCACATTTAAACATTAAGTTTATTGGGGGAAAACTTTTAGAACAACTGTTATATTTTTTAGGAAAAATTCCATGACCGAGCTATCGCCATATCATGAAGATCAAGAGTTGGATAACAACACATCGGATAATATTCATTTCCGTGACATTTTAGAACAGCACATTAGCCGCCGTAGTCTCATCACTAAAACTGCGAGTGGTGCTGTTGCATTAACTTTAGCATCGACATTAACTGGCTGTAACGACGACGATAATAACTCGAGCAATAATGGTGGAACACCGCCAACACCTGTTGATCCAAATAAAAAACCAGAAAAATTAAACTTCTCTCCTGTTGCTAAAAATCTAAATGACATCGTAACAGTGCCTGAAGGTTATGAAGCAACTGTACTTTATGCTTTAGGGGATTCAATCAATCCTGCTTACGGTGCGTGGGATGATAACAATATTCCTTCAGGTTTAAGTTTTGAATATCGTTCTGGTGACTGCCATGATGGTATGACATTTTTTGGTTTAAATAGCTCAACTCAACGTTACGATGCCAATGTATCTGAACGTGGTTTATTAGTTATGAACCATGAATATATCAATCCAACCTTCCTTCATCCTAAGGGACCAACGAAAGTTGATGGTCGTCGACCTGAAGATGAAGTCATTCGTGAAGTGAATGCTCACGGTGTTTCGGTAATCGAAATCAAAAAAGACAAAACTTCGCAAAAAGTAGAAGTGGTTAAAAACTCAGTTTTTAACCGTCGTATTACAGGTTCTACAGTGATGGATTTTGCTGGTGCTGCTGCAGGTTCAACCCTTCTAGCTACTGCCTACTCTCCAGCAGCTCGTCAAACTCGTGGTACACATAATAACTGCGGTAATGGTTATACACCTTGGGGAACCTACCTGACGACTGAAGAAAACTTCATTGGTTACTTTGCTCGTAGTGCGACAGATGACACCTTGCGTCGTCCAGAAGAAATCATTGCGCTTAAACGCTATGGTTTAAAAGCAGGTTCAAGCTCTCGTTATGGCTGGGAAACAGTAAAAGCTGGTGTACTTTCACAAGATCTTTATGATCGCTGGAATGCAGATGTAAAAGCTGAAATAGCGGGTAATGATTACCGTAATGCACCAAATACATTTGGTTGGATGGTAGAAATTGACCCATTTGATGGTCGTCAAAATCCAGTTAAACGTACATCTTTAGGTCGTTTTGCTCATGAAGATTGCCGTACTAGCCGTGTAATTGCAGGAGAAAATCTTGCTTTTTATATGGGTGACGACTCTCGTGGAGAATATATCTACAAGTTTGTATCTGATGCAAAATGGGATCCAAAAGATATCAATGGTGGCTATGCTGCTGGTGATAAATACATGAATGCAGGTAAACTTTATGTTGCCAAATTCAATAATGACGGTACGGGTCAATGGATTGAGTTAGCCTTTGGTAAAAATGGTTTGAACCAAAGCAATTCAGTCTATCCATTTAGCTCACAAGCTGATGTTGTCACTTTTGCTCGTTTAGCAGCTGATGCAGTTGGCGCAACAAAAATGGATCGTCCAGAGTGGTGTGCGGTTAACCCAGAAAATGGTGAAGTCTACGTTACATTAACCAACAACTCGAACCGCGGTACTAGCTATCCAACTGATGCAGCAAATCCACGTAATTATGAAGACAAATATGCTGGTACAAAAACCAATAAAGGTAATGTAAACGGTCATATTATTCGCTTGCGTGAAACAGCTGATAAAACAACTGCTGAAAGCTTCAACTGGGATATCTATCTATTTGGTGCTGAGGCATCTGGAGCTGCAAACATCAACCTTTCAGGTTTGACAGATAATAATGATCTTTCAAGCCCTGATGGTATGTGGTTTGACCCACGTGGTGTACTTTGGATTCAAACAGATGACGGCGCGTATACTGATGTAACGAACTGTATGATGCTTGCTGCACTTCCAGGTCAAGTTGGAGATGGAGCAAAAGCAACGACTTCAAATGGTACTGAAACCTTAGTTGGTAAGAAAGTAACAGATGAAACCCTGCGTCGCTTCCTTGTAGGACCTAAAGAGTGTGAAATTACAGGTGTAACAATGACACCAGATTACAAAGCAATCTTTATTAATGTTCAGCATCCAGGTGAAGACTCTGCAGACTATGCATCTCCTTCAAGTAACTGGCCAGCAACTCAAACGAACCCAAGCAACAAAACTGCACGTCCACGTTCAGCGACTGTTGTGATCACTCGTAAAGATGGTGGTGTGATTGCAGGCTAAACCCTAAAATCACCCCAAAAGAGCCTATCTACAACGATAGGCTCTTTTTTTATTTTACTAATGGAATAGTTAATTCGATGAATTTTCCTTGCTGTTCACCTTGTTGTGTTTTTTCAATCCATTGCCATTGCTCAGATGTAAGCCTTAAAAAATTTGAACAGCGTGTGCCATAAATCGGGCTTTGGATAAAAGTCGAGGACAGCAATGCTTCCATTCCTGACTAATGCCTGTATCTGGCAACAAATCAGAAATGACTTTTCGTTCATCCTCCAAAATATCCCAGACTGAATATTGCAAATCAGCTTCTGTCATCGTTGATTGTTGCAACATGGGTAAAAATTCCTGAGTAAAGCGTTTACGCAGATGTCTGGTTTTCTGCCAATCCTCCGAAATTAAACCATTGGACACCACATAGACCCCATTGGCCAGAACCTGTGGCGCTTCTCCACGATTGCTCGTATACACCGCCTGTTCACGATCACCCACAAACAGGTTAAAACCCGCATAGTCCTGCTGCTTTTGTTCCAGCATGTGTGCAAAGCGGATGGGGCAAAATCACTTTCCAGAAAGTCCTGAATCAGGTGTCCGCGTGAAGTGCTGTACTGGTTCTTGTCCCGACCATTGCGGAAGTTGGTCACAATCGCCCAGCGACCTGATGCAGTCACACCCATCCATGTTCCACCCGACTGCAAGTCCTGCCCTGCCACAATTGGGTGATTTTCCCATTGATGCAGAGGAGCACTGGGACGATGATAAAACTCATCACGGTTTGAAATTAGGCAAAGCGGCATATCATCCAGCACATGCCATGCAAAAGCGACAATACACATTGATCCTGTTTTCACTCATTTAGCGTCTGTTGACTTTCACATTGAATGTACAACATTTTTCACATCATTCCGCTACAATCTGCTCAAAACTTAATTTCAAATTCTAAATTGAGGAACAGCGATGCTGACCTATCCAAATATTGATCCAGTGGCACTGAGTTTAGGGCCAGTCAAGGTACACTGGTACGGATTGATGTATCTCTTGGCATTTTTATGTGCATGGGGCTTGGCATCTTACCGAGCCAAACAGCGCGATGGCTGGACAGCCGACATGGTGTCCGACCTGGTGTTCTATGGTGCTTTGGGTGTGGTGCTGGGTGGTCGGGTGGGCTATGTCCTGTTTTACGAGTTCGGCAAGTTTCTGGAAAACCCACTGTGGTTGTTTCAGGTCTGGACTGGGGGCATGAGCTTCCACGGTGGCTTCCTCGGTGTGATGATCGCCATGCTGTTCTGGTGTCGGAAATACCAAAAAACATGGTTTCAAACACTGGACTTTATTGCCCCCTGTGTACCCACAGGCCTGATGTTCGGTCGTATCGGCAACTTTATTGGTGGTGAGCTATATGGCCGTCAGGTGACCAATCCTGATTATCCTTTTGGCATGATTTTCCCAACAGACCCACTGGGCTTGGTTCGTCACCCGTCACAGATTTATCAGGCACTGTGTGAGGGTCTCATCCTGTTTATCGTGCTGTGGTGGTTTAGCTCAAAGCCCCGTCCACGTATGGCAGTTTCAGCTTTATTCCTGATGGGCTACGGTGTGGCACGCTTCTTTATGGAATTCTTCCGCCAACCCGATGCAGATCAGGGCTTTATCCTGTTTGGCTGGATGACCAAAGGGCAAATTCTCAGCTTCCCAATGATTATTATTGGACTATGGATGATGTGGTATGCCTATCAGAAAAAAATCTACGATTGGCAAATATAAAAACCAAAGCCATAGCGGAAAACTATTCTGCTATGGCTTTTATTTTATCACTTTGCAGCCAACGCCTTGACCACTTCGCCTAAACGCTTACCTTGCGCCTCACATAATGTTTTTTCATCTTGGCTTAAACCTTGATCGTGGCGTGGACCGCTGACATGACTTGCACCATAGGGGGTGCCGCCTGTTTTGGTATTGGATAATGCAGGGATTGAATTGGGTAAGCCCAGTATCATCATGCCATGATGAAATAATGGCGGTAACATGCTCAGCAAGGTACTTTCCTGCCCACCATGCATTGAACCTGAAGAGGTAAACACACAGGCAGGTTTATTGTGCAATGCGCCATTCAGCCACAAACTGGTGGTTTGATCCCAGAAATATTTCATTTCACTGGCCATGTTGCCAAAACGTGTTGGTGAACCAAGCGCCAAACCTGAACAATGGGTGAGATCATCCAGGGCACAGTAAATGTCTCCCTCAGCAGGAATACTCGGCTCGGCTTGAGTCACCACAGTGGCCAAATTCGGTACGGTACGAATACGCGCAGTCACACCAGATGATTCAATTCCATCGGCGATTAAATGCGCCATTTGTTTGGTTGAGCCATATTTACTGTAATAGAGAACAAGAACGTAAGGTTGCATCACTTTCAATAATTTTGTTAAAAAGAACACTATACGATATTTTTTATATTTTTAGCGGTAATAAGTCCTGTGAAACGCATAGGATTTTGATTAAAACAATAGGATGAACCCATGATCTTCGAACGATATCGAAACAAACTGCCTTTTTTAGAAAAAACATGGTTTCAATTTATTGTATTTGTGTTACGGCGTTTCAAGGCAGATCGCTGTCAGGAACAGGCGGGTTCCCTCACCTATACCACCCTGTTTGCCGTTGTCCCGATGCTGACCGTTTTTCTGGTTATCATTTCCTCCATCAAGGCACTGGAACCTGCCCGACAACAACTGCAACAACTGATCTACAGCAACTTTTTGCCTAAAACTACCATTGCCTTTGACAAGGCACTGAACGCATTTACCGAGAAATCCAGTAACCTCACCGTGATTGGGGTGCTGTTTCTTTTTGTCACCACCGTACTGATGCTGTCTTCGATTGAAACCGTTTTCAATCGTATCTGGCGGGTCAAGGAAACCCGTACAGGCCTGATTGGCTTTATGCGTTACTGGACCATTATTTCACTGGGCCCGATCATTTTAGGCAGTGCGTTTGTACTTTCCTCAACTGTCGCCTCAATGAACATTCTCAGCAACAACTTTGCAGGCTATCAACTCAATGGTTCATTAATCCTCTGGTTGATTTCATTTCTACTTACGATTGCTGGCTTCTTCATTTTATACTGGACCATTCCTAATCGTAGCGTCCCTATTCTTTCCGCTGTTATTGCTGCATGTTTTAGCGCAACAGTATTTGAAATTTTAAAAAATTTCTTTGGCTGGATTATGAGTAATTTCACCAGTTATGAAATTGTGTATGGTGCATTCGCTGCCGTTCCCATTTTCCTGCTCTGGATCTATTTGTCCTGGAACATCATTTTACTGGGTGTGGAAGTCAGCTATGCCCTCACTGCATTTAATTTAGGCAAGGAGCAAAAGCGCCATCCAATTTTGATGTTACTCGACATGCTGGAGCTGTTTTATAAAAAACAGCAAATCGGTGAAAGTGTCAGTGAAACGGAACTACTGGATATTATTGGTCGTGGTGAATTGGGGCGTTTACCTGCCTATATCCTGCAACTTGAAAATCAAAATCTCATCAAGCGCACAGATAAGGATGAATATGTATTGGTACGGAATTTGGCGCAGGTTGATTTCTGGAGTTTCTTTACCGCTCTTCCTTATCCTTTACCTCTACGCCCTGATGTATTCAATGTGCATCAGGATGATGAATGGATGGAGCGACTTGGCCCAGCCCTGATTGAAAGCAACGACTATTTGGCGGCTAAACTGTCTATTCCTCTTTCAACCATCTTTGAGATGTCGACAGAACCGAAATAAATCTGCATAGCCAATGACTTTAACAGGTGAGTCATTGGCTACTTTCAGACTTAACCCGCAGCATGTTGTAAATGCATGATTATGGTCGGACAAAAGTATTCCAGTCGTATTCCCCAGACTGGGTAATCAGTTTTAGGGTGAGTTGATCATTTGGCTGTAAAGCACCTACACCCGCTGGTGTTCCCGTCATGATCACATCACCTGTCTGTAGGCTAAATGCCTGATTAATATCAATCAGTAAATCGGCAATATCAAATATCATATCTTTGGTGAAACCATGCTGGCGTTCGGCACCATTGATGGTCAAGATCAGTTCAAGTTCCTGTAGGTCACCAATCTCATCGGTTTCAATCCACTCACCCAGAATACATGCGCCATCGAATGCTTTGGCACGTTCCCACGGATGCCCCTTGGCTTTTAGCTCACCCTGTAAATCACGCAGGGTTAAATCCAGTCCCAGTGTCAGTGCTCCCACCGCCTCCAGTACTTTTTCCCGATCTGTTTCGCCAGACAGGGGATGTGCAATTTGCAGGCAGATTTCACATTCATAGTGACATTCACCCAAGGCCTTGTTCCATGTAATGCCTTGCGCTAGAGTCGCCAAACTACTTGCAGGTTTCATAAATAAAATCGGGCGATCTGGAATCACATTGCCAAGCTCTTTTGCATGCTCAGCATAGTTCCGACCGACACACACAATTTTTGATGGAGAGGTGCTCATGGCATTTCCTTATTTATTAGCAAGATTATTTATTTTTTAAAGCTATTTTCAAATTTACTTTGCGCTGCTGAATCCGTAAACGCCCGTTTTGGCACAATCACCACGGTATGGTTTTTCAGTTCCAGCATATAGGTCAGTTTACCAATGGCGAAAGACTGCACCTCGGCATATTGCGCACTTTGCTTTTTACCTGTGGCATAAAGCTCAAAATGATCCTGATACAGGTCAATGCCCTGTTCACTCTTGCCAAACTGATAACGGACAAACTGTCGTTTAAACAACATCGGCAGCAACCAATAGCGCATCAGCCCCTGCATGATCAGGAAAAAGGCCCCCAATGCAACGTAGTAACGCCCCACACCCGAAAAACCAAGATAAATACCCCATACAATAATGGCGATACTAATCAGTGGGGTTAAAAAACGGGTAAAGGTCTTTTTACCAAAGGTCACTAAAGCAAAACCATCCTGGGACTCTTCTAAATTCAGGTAATAACGCAGGGATAGCGCTGGACGTTGTTCAGACATGCTCGACTTCAATTTGTTTCATCATGGATGGGCCTAAATATTACACCAGTTTAGGGGCTAAGACGTTGTTTTACACAATATGGCTATTCTTTACACACAAAAAAATTTATAACTATTTTCCAATTTACTGGCATTGATCAAGATTGAAATGCTGAATTTCCAGCTCAGTCACTTATAAAAAATCAAAGGAATGTGATGTCTTATTTTACCCGCCTGCTATGTACAGGTATTTTATTCGGGATAAGTCAAATTGGTTTTACTCAAATCATTACATGGACAGACAATATCCCAAGTGCCTTGCAGCCTTTTCAGAACAATCCACAGCTCTTGGCCAGTTATACCCAGGACACTATTTTTATTTATGGTCACCCTGCGGTAAAAACCTCAGTACCCACCCTGAAAAGCAATCCTCAACCTAGTGTCAGCTTTACTTCCGCCGCCATCATCGTCCCTGCCAATACACAACAGGTGGCGAAAACGCTGACAGACTTTAGCCATTATGTGGGACTTTTTCCAACCCTAAAATCGGCTAAAACCATTGAACAGTCGGGCAATATCGTACAGGTAAAATACAAGGTCTCAATTCCAACACCAATTCCCGTACTCAATTTCAACGAGGACGTCACCCTGCAACACCAGATCAAGCCGAACAGCATCGCCAGTTTAGTGATTGATTCTCCTATTCCATACGGTTTAGGAAAGTTTGAATGGTTTGCCTTAGATGATCATCGAACTTTAATTACGATCACCCAGTGGGGAGATTTAAATCAACCTAAAGGTTTTATTTTAAAGAAAATTTTAAACGCAATTCCTGAGGTCAAGCTTGGAGTTCCCAGCACTAGCAACGCCTTTGTTTTAGAGGCTTTAAGAACCCGTTTTATTGGAAAAAACACTGCCCCACTTGATGGCGGGCAAATGCCAAGCCCTCAACTCAATGCAACCCAGCTCACAAAAATCGCCCAGCTCAGCCAGACATCACAGCAACCCGTTAGCTTTCTGCATGCCCCGACCAGCATCATGTACACGCATGGACGTGAAGCCATGCGGTTTTCCACCACCTATCAGTTTTATCCGAATAGCCGTAAAACCTCGGGGTTTAGCCCGAGGATATAAGGCTGCAATCCGCTAGTCCCCCTTGTGGGGATTAGCTAGGATTGCTAAAAACATTTGAATCTAGTAATCCATGTGCTATGATAATTACGTTGTATATTTTTAGTCAGCAGACTGATACAACACGAAAAAAACAGTTTTCCCCATTGTAATCCGTGCACTCTTTGCAATCCGAAAGGTAGGACTACATTGGAATAAGAAGCAGAGAACTATAGTATCTGTTTCGTGGCAGGACATTGCCATCTAGCAGTAGGAATCCCCCTCCTTTAGGTGGGGGAGGATGTCAAAAACAGACACCACAACAGCTACAGAAATGGCTCACTCCATTGGCCTATAAGGATTTATTCCCTCGGCAAATCAAAAAGGTGGTGACCACCCCTATTCAGAATCAGGGACAGGATGCAGATATTCAGGTCAATGTGGGCTTAGGTGTCATTAATATTCCATTTGCCTTTAAACTGCATTTTAATTATCCAAATACCACCGAAAATAATTTTTATGCCAATGGTGGTGACTTGCGTTTTATTAAAGGCCAGATGGGATTTACCGAGCTTAATCAGGGTGCTTTATTGAAAATGACCACCAGCATGAAAATTGATGAAAAAGCACCTTTTTTACTCAGGGCAATGCGAAGCCTGCCATATCATGACGTATTGCCAGCAGTTGGCGGTAATGCAGTGTTTGTACAGAAAATTAAGGCAAAGACATAAAGCACAAAAAAAACCGCAATTAAGCGGTTAATTTCTTTAAGTTGGTGCGCTCAGAGAGATTCGAACTCCCGACCCCTTAGTTCGTAGCCAAGTGCTCTATCCAGCTGAGCTATGAGCGCATTACTTATGTGCCTATTCAGGCGTGTGTTACATTAATCTTTACTTGGTGCGCTCAGAGAGATTCGAACTCCCGACCCCTTAGTTCGTAGCCAAGTGCTCTATCCAGCTGAGCTATGAGCGCTTTAAGTAAAGTGGCGGTGAGAGAGGGATTCGAACCCTCGATACAGTTACCCGTATGCATCCTTAGCAGGGATGTGGTTTCAGCCACTCACCCATCTCACCGTAACACGAGCGCAATAATACAAACTAAAACCACATTACACAAGGGATGTTCCTGTTTTTTTCTTCTTTTTCAGTTCAATCAAATACTTTTTAATCAATTCTTATATTTTTTCGTCATTTTTAGCGCTACGCTTGTTAATATAGTGTTCTCTCCTTTATTTAGATCGGCACAATAAACAGAATCTTGCAATCTTTGACGTGCAGTTAGAGTTTGAATGACTTATGCTAAACCGATCTGCCAGATGTGAAATGAAACGATATGACTAAAAATTGGGCCGATCCCGAAGCAAAAGCAGAAGCGCAACGTTACGATAATCCTATTCCTAGCCGAACTCTTATTCTAAGTACATTAGAACAATTAAAAACTGCACAGTCTCATGCAGAGCTGGTTGACCACTTTAATATCCCAGATCAAAAAAGTATTGATGCCTTGAACCATCGCTTAAGTGCCATGGTTCGTGACGGTCAGTTAATGAAAGATGGTTTTAAATACCAGCCTGCAACCGATTTGCCAAGCCATGAAGCAACAGTTTATATCAACAGTAAAGGCTTGGGTACGGCCAATATCGCAGGTCAGGATGATGTCCTGTTACCTGAACGTGAATTACGTTTGGTCTTTAATGGTGATCGCGTTAAAGTACGCCAAACTTCTGTTGACCGTAAAGGTAAAGCTTGGGGCTTTATTACCGAAGTCGTTCAACGTCGTGTCAAACAAATTATTGGTAAAGTCGCTGAACATGAAGGTGAATACTTTATTCAGCCAAGCAATCCAAATCAGCACCAACCAATTACCTTAGAAAAAGAATTGATTGAACATGCCAATGCCAAAGTTGGCGATATGCTGCGAGTTGCGATTGATGATTACCCGACTCGTGAAGAATTAGCGACAGGTCATGTTGTACAGTCTATGGCGGACAAAGCTGACACTGAAATTATTATTCCACAAACCATTTTAGAATTTGGTTTGCCTTATGAATTTCCAGAAGCAGTCATTAAAGAAGCTGAAAGTTTTAAAGAACCGTCTGAACAGGATCGCAAAGGTCGTGTTGATTTACGCGATTTGCCATTAGTCACCATTGATGGTGAAGATGCACGTGACTTTGACGATGCCGTATTCGCAGAGAAACGCTCAGGTGGTGGTTACCGTGTTGTCGTGGCAATTGCAGACGTGAGCCATTATGTCCGTTTAGACTCACCTTTAAATGAAGAAGCTGAAGAACGTGGTACATCGGTTTATTTCCCACACTTTGTTTTGCCAATGCTGCCAGAAGCATTGTCAAATGGATTGTGTTCTCTCAATCCACATGTTGACCGTCTGTGTATGGTCTGCGATTTAAAACTGTCTCGTGCAGGTAAAGTCACAGGTTATGAGTTCTACCCTGCGGTGATGCATTCCAAAGCACGTTTGACCTATAATCAGGTGGCTGCTTATTTTGACGGCGCAACCGATGCCATTCCACAAGATAAAAGCGTTCATAAATCGTTAAATACCCTATTCCAGCTTTATCAGACACTAAAAGAACTACGTGCCAAACGTCATGCGATGGAATTTGAAACCATTGAAACCTACATGACCTTTGATGAGTTAGGTGGAATCAAGGAAATCTTGCCACGTACTCGTAATGATGCGCATAAACTGATTGAAGAATGCATGTTATTGGCGAACGTTGCCGCAGCTGAATACTCATTAGAACATGATATTCCGATGTTGTATCGTGTACATGAAGCGCCAGAATTCTCACGTATTCAAAAAGTCCGTGATTTCGTCAAATTACTCGGTTTGCCATTCCCAGAGCAACCAACCCAAGCTGATTACCAAGCCGTGATTGAAGCGACCAAAGATCGTTTAGATGCGCCAAGTATTCATGCAGTGTTATTACGCTCAATGATGCAAGCCTATTATGGTGCGAATAATGCAGGACATTATGGTCTTGCTTATGAAGCTTATACGCATTTCACTTCACCAATTCGTCGTTACCCAGATTTATTGTTACACCGTGCAATTAAAGCCTATCTCGATAAGAAAGCTTATCCATTGTCTGGTGCGGCTTTAGATGATGCAGGTGAGCATTTTTCACAAACTGAACGTCGAGCCGATGAAGCTTCACGCAGCGTCACCACATGGTTGAAATGCCATTATATGCAACAGCATTTAGGCGATGAGTTTGTTGGTATCATTAGTGCGGTGACTGAGTTTGGTCTATTTGTGACGCTGAAAGACCTCTATGTCGATGGCATGATTCATGTCAGTCAGCTCGGTGAAGACTTCTTCCTGTATGATCAAGCCAGCCAAAGTCTGATTGGTCAGAATCGCGGTCAATCCTTTAGTCTCGGTGATGAAGTCAAGATTCAGGTTGCAGGCGTCAATCTGGAAGAACGTAAAATTGACTTCAAATTGGTTCAACAGTTGACGCATTTGGGGCGTGTGATTCGCCAGAAAGCACCTCGCACCACATCTACCAAAGCTCTAGCTACTGAAGAGGTTTTTAGTAAACCATCCGTAACTTCTCAAGTCAGTGAAGATGGTGAGAAGCCTGTACGCAAGAAAAAGGATAAGAGCAAACCAAGTTCTTATACCAAAAAGCCTGCTAAAAAAGCTTCGGCCAAGCCTGAAAGCAAAGAAAAAGCCAAGAAGAAAGTAAAAAAGAAAAAGTCCAATGCGAAAGCTAAGCAGGAGTAATTCTTTAGGGCAAGTTCAGTGATGGACTTGTCCTCCTTTAAAAATGAAACTTATTCGCCTATTTCTTAAAAAACCAATCAGCCAATATCACCCCGCCCTTTATTTCATCATAATTTGGATACATTTTGAGGCTTTCGTTATGTGCAATGGAAAACTGATGGTCGTCAATATGTCAAAGCTTTCGCACCTCAAATCCATTAACCTTTAGAGTGAAGAAACGCAATCTGTCCTAATTCGTAAACTGGGTGACAGTGAGCAGCGTTGGCAGAAGAATAAAGTGATTAATTTAAAAATCGCAAGCGAACGAATTTCAACTATTCTAATTAAACCTAACGAAACCTTTTCTTTCTGTCAGCTCGTCGGTTTGCCAACAATCAAACAAGGCTATGTTGAGGGTATGGAACTTAGTTTTGGGCAAGCTCGTGGTGGAATTGGTGGTGGAATCTGTCAAATTGCCAATTTAATTCATTGGTTGGTGCTACATAGTCCATTGGAAGTCATACAGCGCTCACAACATTCTTTCGATCCTTTCCCAGATCAAGGACGTGTATTACCTTTCGGTAGCGGAGCTGCTATTTTCTATAACTATATTGATTATCAATTTTATAACCCAACAGAATACACTTTTCAGATCAATCTTTGGTTCTCTGAGAAATGCCTTGAAGGTGAGTTACGTTGCTCACATGATCTTGGCTATATTTATCATGTCTTTGAAAAAAATCATCGTTTTGTCAAAGTTGGAGATAGTTATTATCGGCAAAATGAAATCTGGCGACATAAAAAAGAAAAATATAAAAGTGGTGAAATCATTGAAACAGAATGTATGACCAAAAACTTTGCCAGCTCATGTACAAACCACAACAGATCGACGCTGAATATCAATATGTAGATGATGTGCACTAGAGATATGAGTTTTTCATTATATGTCTTGATTTCTCACCCACTAAGCCCTACATCTATACCTATGTTTAAAGATGATATGGCAAAAATACAATGACACTCCAACAAGCGACACTTCCCGTTCCTCAATTTGATCAAATTCAACTTGCCGAATTAAAACAACAGATTGAACAAACCATTCAAAACGGTCAAAACTTCTTAAATCAACTCAAGGAAGTGCCACAAAACAGCGAGGCACAATTGGCAACCTTGACCGAAGTTGATCAGCTTGAAAATAACATGAGTGAGTCATGGGGCATTTTGTCGCACCTCAATGCCGTGATGAACAATGCCGAAACCCGTGAAGTTTACCAATCACCTCCCAAGTCTCAGTGAATACTATACACAACTGGGGCAACACACGGCGCTGTATCAAACCTATCAACAGATTCATGATAGCCCTGTTTTTCAAACCCTCAGTGAAGCACAGCAGCGCCATTAAACTCGCGCTACGTGATTTCAAACTGTCTGGTGTTGCGCTCAAGGCGAAGCTAAAGCGTTATGCAGAAATCTCGGCACGTTTATCACAGCTGTCTTCAGACTTCTCTAATCATGTGCTCGATGCTACCCAAGCCTACTTTAAACCGCTAACAGAAGCGCAACTTAAAGGCTTACCGCAAAGCAGTGTTGAATTATTAAAACAATATGGGCAACAACGTGAGCTGGAGCAAGCCGTTGCCACACTGGATTTCCCTGCTTATTTTGCGATTATGACCTATGCCGATGATCGTGAATTAAGAGAAGAACTCTACAAAGCTTATGTGACCCGTGCATCTGAGCAGTCCGACAAGACTGAATTTGACAATACACCTGTGATGGAGGAAATCCTGAGCTTACGTCAGGAGATGGCGCAACTGCTTGGCTTTAATAACTTCGCTGAATATTCCCTTGCCAGCAAAATGGCACCTGATGTTGAAACTGTTCATCAATTCTTAGTGGATTTGGCAGAGCATGCGCGTACGCCTGCACTGGCTGAAATTGCTGAACTCAAAAGCATTGCACAACAAGATGGAATTGAGGAACTCAAACCTTGGGATGCAACCTATTATTCTGAGAAGTTGAAACAGCAGCAATTCAATCTTTCTCAAGAAGCGCTTAAACCGTATTTCCCTGCGCCAAAAGTGGTGGACGGTTTATTCCAGATCGTGCAACGTCTTTATGGTATTCAAATCATCGAACGCCAAGCCCCTGTTTGGCAAAATGATGTACGTTATTTTGAAATTGAAGATCAAGGTCAAGTGGTTGGTGGTTTCTATTTTGACTTATATGCCCGTAACGGCAAACGCGGTGGCGCATGGATGAGTGGTTTCCGTTCTCGTGTGCAAACGGCCAATGGTCTACAAAAACCAATTTGCTATATGGTGTGTAACTTTACCCCACCGATTGGCGATCAACCTGCGCTACTCACCCACGATGAAGTCATTACTTTGTTCCATGAATTTGGACATGGCTTACACCATATGTTGACCGAAGTAGATAACATCTCTGTTGCAGGCACACACGGCGTGGCTTGGGATGCGGTGGAGTTACCAAGTCAGTTTATGGAATTCTGGGCATGGGATAATGAAAGTTTAGATGTACTCAGTGAACACACCGAAACTAAGCAAACTTTGCCACAAGAATTGCTGTCTGCGTTACTCAATGCGCGTTTCTTCCAATCAGGTATGCAAACCTTACGTCAGATTGAATTTGCCCTGTTTGATTTAACAATTCACCGCCAAACACCTGCTTTAAACAGCCAGCAGATTCAGGAAACGCTGAACGATATTCGAGCCAAATTTGCAGTGGTGCCAACGGTTCCCTATAACCGTTTCCAGCATAGTTTTAGCCATATTTTCGCGGGTGGCTATGCTGCGGGCTATTATTCCTATAAATGGGCTGAGGTCTTAGCCAGTGATGCCTTTGACCGCTTTGAAAGCGAAGGTATTTTTAATACCGAGACTGGAAAAGAGTTTAGAAAGTTTATTCTAGCAGTTGGCGGAAAAGATACTGCACTTGATGCATTTCGCAATTTCCGAAAAAGAGAACCAAAAATAGATGCATTATTACGCCATCAAGGTTGGACGAACACCAATAAAACCGCTTAAACTACGTCATTATTGTTCACAGGATGGTATTAACTGACATGAAAAGACAGTTCATCGCGGGTGCAAAATGCCCTAAATGTGGCGCCTTAGATCGTGTGGTTAAGATCATCACTGTGGATGACGAGTGGATTGAATGTATCGAATGTGCTTATAGCGAAAAACGCCCGACCCACGTGGAAGAGCAACAAACCGCTGAGCCAGATGAAATTGGGGTGATACAATTCAAACCTCGTCATTTTGACTAGAAGGTTAAAAATGATGTCCACATACCAAACTCAAAATTCCAAATTATTATGGATGATAATTGGTGGAATTAGCGTTGTTGTGGTTTTGTTTCTTGCAATTCAATGGTTTTTATCACAAAAAGATCAGCAATCGACAAGCACACCAACTCAACCTGGTACAGCAAAACCAGTTGCGACGGTAAAACAGCAAGCCGCTGTTACATCTGAATCAACAGCAGCCAGCAGCGAAGTTACCGAAACAATCCAGTTGGTTGAGGAATCAATTATTAAAGATCCGCTTCAGCAAATGACAAGCCTGGCGAAAGAGGAAATTGCCAAACTGGATGATATCTTTATCAGCAGCTTAAGGATCAACAGCAGGAACTCAAGCAGCAGCATGATGATGTCGATGCACTGCTTAAGCTTAAAGAGGAACAGGTCAAACTACTGGAAGCGCAAATCGCGGCGCAGAAATAAATCCCATGAAATAAAAGGTCAAAAAGCTTTAACCTCAGTTAAGGCTTTTTATTATTGAATCGGTTTTTGAAAGGTGTGGGCCATCAGGATTCCCAGCAATGTTAGACCGCCTTTAATGAAATCCACAGCTCATTTCTTTCTCTTGCAGAGAAGCATACAATAGGTTCAGTTTCTCCCAGCCAGCATTCGATATGAACTCTCATCAAGCTGATCGCAACCTGTTTCTGGCGATTGGTTGTCTCACCATTTCTGCACTGCTCTTTTCAGTGATGGGCATTTGTATCCGATATGCTTCCCATAGTGTTGATAACTACACCATTGTATTTTTTCGTAATGTGGTTGGACTCATCCTATTTCTGCCTTTTATTTTTAAACAAGGCACTGGCTTTGTAAAAACAGAAAAACTATGGATGCATACATGGCGTAGTATTGTTGGACTTGCAGCCATGTATGGTTTCTTTTACGCCATTGCGCATTTAAAGTTATCAAATGCAATGGTATTTACCTACTCTTCCCCAATTTTTATTCCAGTTATTGCATGGCTATTTCTAAAAGAAAAAATCACCATTGCTATGATTTGTGCAGCTGTTTTAGGATTTATTGGCGTATTTTGCGTTGCTAAACCCGATCAAGGTCTACTGAACTGGATTTCGGTGATTGGTATTGCATCAAGCTTACTTGCCTCAATGGCTTTTGTAACTGTTCGGGCATTAACTCAAACTGAACCACCTGAACGCATCGTATTTTATTTCTGCTTGATAGGATCAGCACTTTCTGTGATTCCAATGTTTTGGGTATGGCGACCTTATCATTTACAAGAATTATTGTTTTTAATTGGCGCAGGGATACTTGCTAATGTCAGCCAAATTTTTATGTCTCATGCTTATCGACTTGCGCCAGCAGGACAAATTGCACCTGTGAATTATATGGCAATTATTTTTGCAGGTGTATGGGGCTTCTTACTTTGGAATGAAGTACCCGATTTATACAGTGTGATTGGATTTTGTATTATTTTGCTGGCAATTTTATTATGTAGTCCATTGACTCAACGTCAAAGGAAAATGATTCAACGCTAAAATATTTGATCTTTAAAAATAACTTATCAACATTGATAATGTCTAAAGCATTTTAAATCTTAGAAATAAAAAAAGCACCCGAAGGTGCTTTTTTTATTTCAACACTTAGTGTTTATACCAACCAAACATTTGGAAGATATATGGTGCATAAGTCACCAACACTAAAGATGAGAACAATACGATAATCGGTAATAACCAACGCTCATAACGATAATAGAAACTTGTGTATTTCTCTTTTGCTTCCTTATCAGCAGCCGATACTTCTTCATCTCCGACAGAGAGAGTCGCGCCAACAAATGGTTTAATGCCACAGGTGGTGTTACATAACCAAATTCGAATGCAACCAATACGATCATCCAGAAGTGAATCGGATGAATACCGTTCTCATAAGCAACTGGCGCTACTGTCGCAGCAACTAAGATTACCGCACCAAATGGATCTGTAGTCATACCAATAATTGCAAGTAACATTGCAATAAAGGCAAGAGAAATATAGATATTATCCAAGTGAGTTGGTAATAACTCAACCACTTCAGCACGCTCGATTAAACCACCAACGCTCGCAGATAATGCCATCAGTAGAATTAAAGCACCGATATGACCCACTGTTTCTGAAGTTGCAAAACGTAATGCACCACCAAAACCAAAACTCTTACCACCATGAGGATCATGGCTTTTTAAGAAGTCTGATTTCTGTTCATGTTCAAGAACTAATGCCTCATGCTTTGCATCAATAACTGGAGCTGGTGCAAGTTTTGCTGCAAACAATTTGTCAAACAAAATCATTGCAATCAACACCAATGGTAAAATCATTGGCGCTGTAAATTCATTCATTGATGTATCTAACGCAAGTTTATAGAACATCACAACTGCAAAACCAATGATTACATAAGGAATCACAGGTACACATGCACGTAACATTCCAGGTACAGCAACTTTTGGTGAAGCAACACGGAACTTTTCTTCAGCAAGAATCAATGAAACGCCAAGGAAAATAAATGCAGTTAACCAGAAAACATAGATACCATGATCAAATAATTCTGTAGACGTTACATGGCGGCTATCTAGCATTGAAATCAAAATTACAAGTAAGCATGGACGAATCACCACACCTAAAGAACCCGACAATGCTGTTGCAGCTAATGCAAACTGACGGCGTCCACCCGCATTCCACACTTCTTTATAAATAATCGCACCCGCAGCGATAACGAAAATACCTGATGCACCTGTATAGGCTGTTGGTAATGCCGCTGCAATAAGGATCAACCAAGTTAAAGTCTCTGGAGCCAGATTCCAAGGACGTAAGATATTGAGGAATAAATCAACAATACGTGTTTGCTTGAGCAACATACCCGCCCAAATAAACAATGCTAGATTCAAGAAAATATTCGACAATTCAACCAACTGCCCCAGATAAATACCTTGCCCCATTGGATAGTCCATGAAGAAAGTAAATGCAACCCCGGTGATAATCGCCATATAGGCATATAAAGGAATACTGAGGAGGGCTAAACCGACATTACCACCTTCACGAGTTACAACTGGTGGTTTGATCATTTGGAATAAACTGATGAGTGTCAGCACACCAAACAATATCATCCACAAGCAATAAATCACGTTCATTTCTGGTGTGATCGGAACACCTGAATTCATGACCGATTTATATTGGCTAATCACAGATGATGTGAGTAATGCATTAGCCAACAACATCGCAATACCATAAACACGGAAATCAGTTTTAGTAGCAGGACTACGTAAACCAATGTGATGCGCTTTCAATGTTGCACTGATTGCAGCAAATACAACCATAATAACGAGGAATAACGCGCGGTTCTCTGTACCTAATTTAAAGATACCAAAGAAACTCGTTTCAATTTTACGATAAGTACGAACACTAGGATTGGCTTCGATATGCTTCATTGCCTTATCATAGAATTGGTATTTCTCATCACATTGTTGCTGAGCCGCTATCAGCGAAGCTCGAACATCTGACTCAGAAGCTACACCAAACATACTCGCAAACTCATCAGCAGCATTGATTTTCATTTGCTCTTGAACTTGTGCATCTATATTTGGATTTCTGTCACAGGTTGGTTTCTCTGGTTCAGCACGTAGAAATGAATATTGCATTCCTGTGTCAGGATCACCATAAAGGCGCTCTCCCATACGTAAAAGCTGACCATGAATCATCTCACCCGTTCCAATAACCAATGTCATTAGAAGCAAGAAAAGTATGACAAAGGTCGAAATCCACTCTGTCCATATATGGCTGAGCAGACCTAATCCAGATTTTTTTTCTTGATCATGTTGCATGTCTATTCCACTTTATTGTTCTCAACATCCATCCAAAGATGTTGAATCATGCGATGTCCATGGTTGATAGATAAATGAATTTACCCTCGTCTTAACCAATCCCTTTTTAAACCGCCTAAATTTGCAGCAAACTTTTTCAAAAAAGAATGACTACAATCACTTTTTTGTTGGTTGTTTTTATCAATTTGTGTGTTCTCTATATTTCCTTTTTACTAATAAATAACCTAAACCACATAACAGACCACCAATGGCACCAATTAAATGCGCTTCGGTCAGTACAGGACTGCCGATCAGTTGGGCTGTTCCTGTCTGGCCAAAAGTGTTTTCCCAAACAATTTTCGCCGCAATCAGCACCAGCACCAATATTGCAAACTTACGTTCATGTGGATACTGCAAATACACCAGACTGACTGCGGTGTATAAACCATGCAACACGCCAGAAAGACCAGCATAGGCCTCTATATAAGGCAGGTAAAAATAAAAGATTAGACTAATAAATGGAGGTAACACCAACAGCAATGCACCTAAATGCCAGTTGCGAGCATGGGGAAAGATAAAAGGAAGAAAAGAAAATGCCAACATATTCAGAAAGAAGTGCATCCATCCAACATGCACCCAGTGCGCCGTCCATAGACGCCAGAACTCTGCCAGCAAACCTGGTTTCCAATAAATGAAATGATCAGCAAAGACTTGCAGGCACGCTGACACTGAAATACATACAGCGATCAAAATGACTTTCCCTATCCATATTTGATCTTTCATTTATATCTACCTCATGAAAAAACAGACCTTTTACAAGTTTAGATGTTTCTCATGTAAAAGGTCGTTTAATTCAGGTTACTCAGCAGGCTGGTTTTCTGCTGGAGCTTCCGCTCCGCTACCGCCATCAAATAAGTCATCTAAAGATGAGTCTTCCTTTTGGTCATCCCAGAACGTGGTTAAACCATCGTCACCTGCCCTTACACCTGTATTTTCAGTCCAGTAACGGTCTGCAACACCACGTACCATCAAACCAGCCATTTTATCAATCAGGCGGAACTGGGGATTTGCAGGTTTATCTTCAGTGGATGCCGCCGCATAAGAACGGAACGCATCACGGAGTTTGGCATCATCACCACTTGCCTGTGCCGCAACCGCGTACAGGGCATGGGCCAGACGTACACCTTTCTTCTCACCAATCTGCATGGATTCTTTCATGGTTGCATAAGGTTCAGGCTTGCCGTCACCCGCGCCTGGCAACAATGTCCAGATCACGGCACGGGTTGCCATCGGTGCACCCCAGAATTTTTCATTGTCCAAACATGCCATACCACGTTCAACAATCCCTGCGATATCTTTCGGCACATTGATTGCACCACCAGAGTTAATATCATTGGTCATGGCCTGCACACCACTGACCATACCCAATAGGTAAACAGTCTGGTCAAGGTCATTGCGCATGGTTGGACAAGAGTCACCTAACTTATACTTGTATTTTGCTTCCCAGCGGTTTGCAAACAGCTGGTAACCCGCATACTGGCGTTCAGCGGCAATACCCGCCCAACGTTTCTGCTCAATACGCGCATCCTGAGCCTCAGCAACCTGCCCCGCCTTGGATGCACGCAAATAACGTAATTCTGCTTCCAGTGCCGCATTCTCGGCACACATTCCTGCCGCAGAATATAACAATACCGCCATACGGGTTGGATCAGCCCCCATGTCTTTGGTTGACATGATCGCTGGTGTCAAGGCATTTCCAGAATTACACACCATTTCAGCATCATCCATCGCCAAAATTGGTGGAACAATATGATTTTCACTAAAACTTAATGCAACATTTGCACCTGTTTTAATAATTTGTGAACATCCAGATAATATTGAAGTTGTAAGTAACGCAACCGCCACACCCTGTCCAATTTTATGGAGTTTAGACATCTTCCTGTCCTCTAATTAATTTGTTTTTTCCTTTTAGGTGTACCTTATCAGATGCAATACCCGAATTAAAGAGTAGTTGCTCTAATTTTAACGTGGACATTTTGACACATTTCACAGATAAATTAATTGACAGATGATTGGTAATTCAAAAATTTTAGGCAAAAAAAAGTAGCATTGCGACGGTTCAGCACATGCTACTTATTAACTGGTAAAAACGTGAAACTGTTTATATTTTAGTTGTGTTGCATATAATCCTTAAGTAACGTTCCAGTTCTTCCTACAACAATCGCCATAACGACTGCAATTACTAGAAACATCCACATTGAAATCTCCATAGAGACCTCCTACACTGTGCGCATCTACTTTTGGTAGACGCTAGATTGGCGTTCATCATCATTATTCACTGGGAGTGTGTATATTGATGACACTTTCAATCTCTTTCTCTTGTTCACAGCAATCCTGAATTGACGTGATTCAAGAAGTTCCCTGAGTAAAGTTCCTGCTCTTCCTATAATGATTGCGAAAACCACTGCAATCACCAGAAACGACCATGTTGGAATTTCCATCATTTTGGACCTCCACCATACTTTACGTTGGTGTTTGTACTTTAACGAAAAGAAGTATGAGTTCAGGTCTGGATTGTCTGACAATCATAATTTTCATGAATTTTTAGCGTATTTAATCTAACAATTTTACAAAATCTTATTCAAAAAAAATTAAGCTATTGATATATTTATTTTTATTAATTTTATACAGTTATAGAATTGTCAAACAATTAGCATAGTTTTACCAGTGTTTTTAGGTTTTTCCACTGTGTAACGGGCAATTGATCCCACCAAATGATACAGTTTTTATTCTGGGACGAAGAAAAATACAGAACAATATAGCAATGATGATCGATCATTTTCACAATTTGCCAACGCTGTACAGGCAAATCTGAATTGGCAAACTCAAATGACCAATCCTGACCATCCAGATGTTCAAAACGCCTGACCTGAGGTTGCTGAAGAAACCTGAACCAGACAATGGCCATGATTCCCAGACACAGCAACCAAATCCCCAAAGGCAGTACGTGATAAAGTAAAACTGCCAGGAAGATAAAAATTAAAAGTTGCAAAACAATCATAAAGCGACTGGATTGCAACTCAAAAACACGATTAGCCGTGGACATATTGTTTTAACTTTACAATCAATTCCTTGATTTCAGTTCTTGGCGCTTCACCCACTTCCATGAACCAGTCCAGCAGGTCAGGGTCTTCCTGATCAACCAGTTCCGCAAACAAAGCCTTTTCTGCAGGGTCTGCACTGAGATAATAGTTTTTGACGTAGGGATCAAAATACACATCAATTTCTTTTAAACCACGGCGTGAACGATAAATCACCTTACGTTCTTCAAGTGTCATTTCATCAGACATCATTTATTCCCCTATGCAACTATTTGGGCCTAGTTTACCCGATCTCCTCAAGAATTTCGCTGGGATTTTTATCAAGTGACCAAATACATCAATCAAATTGAGCATTGATCACATTGTTCACTATTTTCAATTTCTTGTATCGTGGCAATGAATGTAAATCCAATACTCAAGGAAAAAATAACAAATGCAATCAGGTGCAATTCGTCCAATTCCAAATATGTTACCGCGTAAGCTATTTACTTCTGAGCATGAAGCATTCCGCGAAACAGTCCGTAAATTTTATGAAAAAGAAGTTGTTCCAAATATTGAAAAATATGAAAAACAACAACATGTTGACCGTGACTTATGGAACAAGGCGGGTGAGCTTGGCCTGCTCTGCACCACCATGCCAGAACAATATGGTGGTTCAGGTGTGGATCGTCTGTACAGCATGATCCTGATTGAAGAGCAGGCCTACGCCATGGACTCAAGCACAGGCTTTTCCTTACATTCAGACATCGTTGCCAACTATATCAACAACTTTGGCAATGAGGAGCAAAAACAAAAATGGCTGCCTAAAATGGCGACAGGTGAAACGGTCACCGCTATTGCAATGACTGAACCAGGTACAGGCTCAGATTTACAGGCTGTACGCACCACTGCGGCACTGGATGGTGATGAATATGTGATTAATGGTTCTAAAATCTTCATCACCAATGGCTATCTCTGCGATATGGCGATTGTGGTGTGCAAGACAGGCAACAATGAAAAAGGCTCAGCAAATTTATCATTAATCATCGTTGAAGCTGATCGCGCTGGTTTTAGTAAAGGTAAACCTTTGAATAAAATCGGGATGAAAGGGCAAGATACTTGCGAATTGTTCTTTGACAATGTGCGCGTACCTAAGGAAAACCTACTTGGTATGCAAGGTATGGGCTTCATCATGTTGATGAAAGAACTGGCATGGGAACGCATGTTGGTTGCGATTATTTGCCAGGCAGGTGCAGAAGCAGCATTTGCGCATACTGTTCAATACACCAAAGATCGTAAAGCATTTGGCAAAGCGATTAGTACATTCCAAAATACGCGGTTTAAATTAGCTGAATTACGTACTGAAATTGATTTCTGCCGTACTTATTTAGATCGTTGTATGGAATTACAACTCGAAGAAAGCTTAGGTGTAGATGCCGCAGCGGCAGCCAAATACAAAATTTCAGATATGTTCTCAAAAGTTGTGGATGATTGCTTACAGTTACATGGTGGCTATGGTTATATGTTGGAATATCCAATCGCACGTGCCTACATCGATAACCGTGCGAACCGTATTTATGCGGGAACAAATGAAATTATGAAAGAGTTGATTTCCCGTACCCTATAAGCTTAAACATTCAAAAGGGGAATAGTGTTGACTCACTATTCCCTTTTTTTTATTTATTTCTGTTCAGTTTTTTCAGGTTGCTGAACAGGTGCTGGATTCATGCGAGTCATCAACTGTTTAACTGTTGGGTTTTCCACATGCTGCTGCATGGTGGTGTTGAGTGCGGTACGCGCATTTTGAGTGGTGTAATGTGCCACTTCACTGCCAATTTCACTGGCTTTCTTGGCCCAGGCTTTCCCTTCTGTAGATTGATAGAATGAGAGTGCAGCCTGTAACTCTTTCTGGCTAAACGTCTCTACATAACGTTGCACAATAAACTGCTTTCTTTGTTCAGAATTGAGATTCTTGGTCAAGTCTGCATAAAACTCTGCTGGAATATCTTTAGGTAAGCGCATTTTAATTTGATTCAGGATCAACTTGTCTGTCGCTTCCAACCCCTGCTCCGTTCCATCTACCTCAACAAGCTTCTGTGCAATCACTTCCTTTTGTTTTACATCATCTGCCAAAACAGCGGTACTGAACAATAATGCCCCTAAAACCACCCATTGCTTCATTACTCTTTCCCTGATTCTCAGTTTTTTAATGTCATCAAATATACGCGATATTTTTCTGATTGAAAGAATATCCAAAGTCATATCAATAAAAAACCCCATGTATTTACATAAGGTTTTCAATCTTACCTATGGAAATTATGACACCAGTTTCGGCTTACGATCTGCCTGTTCACTCCGTTTATGGAACTGTAACACACCATCATTAAATTTAGCTTCTTTCAATTCCTTACGGTCAGCAAGGTAGTTATTGGTGATCTTCCATGGTGCTTGTTTACCTTGTTTTGGCATCACATCCGCTGCACGCGCAATATAACCCGAAGACAATTTACCCATGATCGTATCATTTTCACGCTGTAAAGGATCAGCGTGTGCAATCACTTCATCAAAACCATTTTTATCCATATGATTGATTAAGCGGCAGATATAATCAGCTGCAATATCAACCTTTAATGTCCATGAAGCATTGATATAACCAATGATCATCGCCATGTTAGGGACATCACTCACCATCATGCCTTGATACAGCATATGTTGAGATGTATTCATTGGTTTACCATCAATTGAACCTTGCACCCCACCTAGAATCTGAATTTCTAAACCAGTTGCCGAGATCACAATATCCGCTTCTAAATGTTTTCCAGATTTTAATTGGATACCATTTGCAGTGAATTTTTCAATTTGATCTGTTTCAACACTTGCTTTGCCTTCACGTAAAGATTTGAATAAATCACCATCAGGCACAACACATAAACGTTGATCCCAAGGATTATAGCTTGGTGTAAAGTGTTTCATATCCACTTTACCCTTGAGCTGCAATTCAATACCTTTCAATAATAAACGACGCACAGTTTTCGGATATTTTTGTGCCAATGCGTAAATACCACGCTGCATACCAATATTACGCGCACGCGTAAATTTATAAGCCATTTCTTCAGACATAAATTTACGTGTTTTTCCATAAATAAAGTCAATTGAAGGAACTGTTGCAATATAGGTTGGTGAACGTTGTAACATCGTCACGTGTCCTGCCCCACCTTTGACCATTGAAGGTACAAGGGTAATTGCAGTTGCACCACTCCCGATGATCACAACTTTCTTACCAGTGTAATCTAAATTTTCTGGCCAGTGTTGCGGATGAATAAACTGACCTTTGAAATCTTCTTGTTTAGGGAATTTAGGTGCATAACCTTGATCATAGTTATAGTAACCTGTACAACCCATGACAAAGTTGGCTGACCAAATTTGTTTTTTCTTGTTGTTATCTTCGATCTCAACTAACCATTTTTTCTTTGTAGAATCATAGTTTGCTGAAAGAACACGATGGCCAAAGTGAATTTTATCTTTTAACTGATTTTCACTAATGACATCACTTAAATAACCTTTGATCTCAGCGCCGCTAGCTAATACTTTATCTTTTGCCCATGGCTTGAAGTTAAAACCAAAAGTTGACATATCCGAATCAGAACGAATACCAGGGTAACGAAAGAGATCCCATGTTCCGCCAAAACTATCACGACGTTCTAAGATTTCGAATTTACGCTGTGGACAGTTCTTAGAGAGATGCACAGCTAATCCAATCCCAGAGATACCTGCACCAATAATTAATACATCAACTTGCTTTTCCATTTTTTTTATACCCTGTGTAAATCATGTCTTTATTAAAGCACAACTTTGACAATACACAATGTCAAGTTTAGATCATTCATCGGTTTTTTTATATCAGTTCGGGACATTTTGAGAAAAAAGTGGTAAAAAATCCTGAGATTTTCGCTTGGGTTTAGCTTTTGAATGTTTATAAGGTTAAAAATAAATCTGCTTATAACTACGCTAATCATTCGAAGATCATCATGTCTTCAAATTCTTTTAGTTAGGAACTCATACACAATAATACTGAGGACAGATGACCATAGCTCTGCCTAATGAAACATTTTTAGCTAAAATTAACTTGATATACGGTCCGACCACAGAAAAATGGTTCATTCAATCTGATCTAATCGTTATATAAACCAGAAAATATGGCTTAATCCCATTTAAGATAGATAATAAAAAAGGTCGGTTATTACACCGACCTTTTTTGGAACAACTGACTGTTCTACACGTAGAAGTATTATTTTACTTCACGGTCTACAAGTTCAACGTAAGCCATCGGTGCAGCATCACCTGCACGGAAGCCCGCTTTAAGAACACGAAGATAACCGCCGTTACGTTCTTTGTAACGAGGGCCAAGAACGGTAAATAATTTACCAACAGTTGCTGCTGAACGAGTACGAGCAAACGCTAAACGACGGTTTGCAACAGTATCGTTTTTAGCTAAAGTGATTAAAGGCTCAGCAACACGACGAAGTTCTTTCGCCTTAGGCAAAGTTGTCTTAATTAACTCATGCTCTACTAAAGCATTTGTTAAGTTTTGAAACAACGCCTTACGGTGGCTGCTTGTACGGCCTAATTTCACACCACTATTACGATGACGCATGGTGATAGTCCTACTTAATTAACGGCTACGATAGGCAAATCGGTCATCCATACGGAGACTAGCTGGTGGCCAGTTCTCTAAACGCATGCCGAGTTGTAAACCTTTCGATGCCAAAACATCTTTGATCTCTGTTAACGATTTTTTACCTAAGTTAGGAGTTTTTAACAACTCAACTTCAGTACGTTGAACAAGATCACCAATGTAGTAAATATTTTCTGCCTTCAAACAGTTAGCAGAACGAACAGTAAGCTCGAGATCATCTACTGGACGAAGCAAAATTGGGTCAACTTCTTCGCGAGGCTCTTGAGCAACAGGGGTTTGATCTTTCTGAAGATCAACAAAAATTGCAATTTGTTGTTGCAAGATTGTTGCCGCTTTGCGGATCGCTTCCTCAGGATCAACCGTTCCGTTAGTCTCAAGATCGATCACTAACTTATCAAGATCGGTACGTTGTTCTACACGCGCATTTTCTACTGTATAAGAAACACGCTTGATTGGGCTATAAGAAGCATCTAACTGTAAGCGACCTACAGGACGTGTTTCACCTTCTGGGAAACGAGAGTCAGATGTCTCATAACCACGACCTTGAGCTACTTTAAGGCGCATTTTCAATGAACCAGAAGAACTCAAAGTACCGATTAAATGATCAGGGTTAACCACTTCAACATTGTGAGGCAAACGGAGGTCAGCTGCTGTTACGTCACCTGCACCCTGCTTTTCCAATGTTAAATATGCTTCGTTTTGATCGAACAGCTTAATAGACAATCCTTTTAGGTTCAGCAAGAGCTCGACGATGTCCTGCTGCAAGCCTTCTAAAGTACTGTACTCGTGCTCGACGCCTTCTATTTCTACTTCAACCACAGCAGCGCCAGGCAAAGAAGACAATAGAATGCGACGTAAAGCATTACCTAGAGTATGACCAAAGCCACGCTCCAAAGGTTCCAGAATCACTTTTGCCGAGGTCCCGCTCACCGCTTCGACCTTGATCGCTTGCGGAGTTAGAAACTCGTTTGCAGTACGCGTCATTTATTGCTACCTCAAGGATTATTTAGAATACAATTCTACAATCAAGCTTTCGTTGATTTCAGCAGGTAGATCAGAACGATCAGGTGCAGCTTTGAACGTACCTTCCAACTTAGAATGATCAACTTCCATCCAAGCAGGGAGACCACGTTGAGCAGCTAATTCAATTGCATTTTTGATACGCAATTGTTGTTTAGCACCTTCATGAACAGCAATTACATCCCCCGCTTTTACTTGAATAGACGCAATGTTTACACGACGGCCATTTAAAGTAATAGAACGGTGACTAACTAACTGACGAGCTTCTGCACGTGTAGAACCAAAACCCATGCGATAAACAACGTTGTCCAGACGGCTTTCAAGCAATTTCAACAAGTTTTCACCTGTTGCGCCTTTAACACGAGCTGCTTCTTTATAGTAGTTACTAAATTGACGCTCTAACACACCGTACATACGACGTACTTTTTGTTTTTCACGTAATTGTAGTGAGTACTCAGATTGTTTACCACCACGAGCCGCACCATGTTGACCAGGTGCTTTGTTCGCTTTTTTAGTTTTTACATCAAACGGTTTAACGCCTGATTTAAGTTGCAGGTCTGTCCCTTCGCGGCGAGAGAGTTTGCATTTTGGACCAATATAACGAGCCATGAATGTTTCTCCTTACACGCGACGTTTTTTAGGTGGACGGCAACCGTTGTGAGGAATTGGAGTCACATCGGTAATGCTGTTAATCTTATAACCCACTGCGCCTAATGCACGAACCGCAGACTCACGACCTGGACCAGGACCTTTTACAAGGACATCCAGATTTTTCAAACCGTAATCCAAAGCTGCCTTACCAGCAACTTCAGCAGCTACCTGGGCAGCAAACGGAGTTGATTTACGTGAACCACGGAAGCCTTGTCCACCTGAGGTGGCCCAAGCCAATGCATTACCTTGACGATCGGTAATCGTTACAATGGTGTTATTAAAAGACGCGTGAATGTGTGCAACACCTTCAGAGACGGTACGAGTGACCTTCTTGCGTGTGCGAGTATCTTTAGCCATCTTTTAGCTTCCAGAAATCTTACTTTTTAATCGGTTTGCGCGGACCTTTACGGGTACGTGCGTTAGTTTTGGTGCGTTGTCCGCGAACAGGCAAGCTGCGACGATGACGAAGACCGCGGTAGCAGCCTAAATCCATTAAACGTTTGATGTTCATGGAAATTTCGCGACGTAAATCACCTTCGGTCGGAACCTTGGCAACTTCTGCACGAATCGCATCAAGCTGAGCATCATCTAATTCACGAATTTTCGTGGTTTCAGTGATACCTACAGCAGCTAAGATATTCTTAGCAGTGTGGCGACCGATACCAAAAATATACGTGAGAGAGATAACAGCATGCTTGTTATCCGGAATGTTTACACCGGCAATACGAGCCATTCAATTTTCTCCAAAAAGGCAGTCAAGATAATCAACCGCCCCACAAAAATCTTGAGGGGCGGATAATAACCTAATTAGCCTACTGAAATCAACAGGTCTTAATTAAATTAACCTTGACGCTGCTTATGACGAGGTTCTGCGCTACAAATCACGCGAATAACCCCATTACGACGGATAACTTTGCAGCTACCACAAATTTTCTTTACAGAAGCTTGTACTTTCATGATGAAACCTCTAAGTGCGCTTATCCCTTAGGATGAGCAGTCGTTTTTCTCATTAACGTTTGGTCATCATATTGATGCGAGGTAAGGTGGGCCTGAAGTTGCGCCATAAAGTCCATTACCACAACCACCACAATCAGCAAAGATGTTCCACCCAAATGGAATGGAATCCCAAATGAACTTTGCAGTACCATCGGCATCAAGCATACGACTGTAATATAAATTGCACCAATAAATGTCAAACGGTTAAGAATATGATCCAAATAACGAGCCGTTTGCTCACCTGGACGGATACCAGGCACATATGCTCCGCTACGCTTTAAGTTTTCTGCAACTTCTTTCGGGCTAAACACCAGCGCAGTATAGAAATAACAGAAGAAAATAATTAACGCACCAAAGAGCATTAAATACAACGGCTGTCCAGGCGATAACACCAGTGCCAGATCTTGCAGACTACGTTTTACAATCCCTGCATTTGGATCAGCACTTCCCAACCATTGTCCCAAGCTCGCTGGAAATAATAACAATGAGCTTGCAAAAATTGCTGGAATTACACCTGCCATATTAATTTTTAACGGCAAATGTGTTTGCTGTGCAGTAAATACACGACGACCCTGCTGTTTTTGTGCGTAATTCACTGGAATGC
>JAXMGF010000030.1:0-21014 GCA_046347365.1 Acinetobacter sp.
TCACGCCTAATGGCTGATACTGTACCCAGCCTTTTGCAGGTTGGTGTAACATGCTGATGTGGCGCTTAGAGGGCTGCATCCATTCAGTCAGGTTCTTGCTATAGTACTTGATATGTTCTAAACAGGTAAGAACTTCACCAATCTTGGTTTCCATAATGGCACGGTTGCCATAATCCTGACTGATTGCGTTCGCAAATTGATCTTGATATTTTACCAAGATGTTTTTAAGTCGGGCTAAGCGTTCAATACGTTCTTTGGCGCTTGGTACAGGATGGCGTTGGTAGGCTGCTTGCTGCTGCTCAAGCAAATCATGTAACCGTTGCACATCGACACGAGGTGTCATCGCGGTTGTTTTTGTTTGACTGTTCATAGGAGTAGACCAAAAAAAGCTTATTATTTTTTAATTTTTAGAGTAAATACTCTAAAGTGTCAAGTCGCTTTATAGGTTTGTTTTATAACCTATTGATAATGTTATAGATGGTTAAAATCAATGTCGCATGCTAAACCGAACAAAACCAAAGATCGAATTTTGCAAATCAGTTTGCAACTGTTTAATGAGCGTGGCGAGCGTTTGGTCACAACCAACCACATTGCGGCTGAACTGGGGATCAGCCCAGGCAACCTGTATTATCATTTTAGAAACAAGCAGGAAATTATTAAGGAATTAGCACAGCAATATCAGGCTGAAACTTTGGAAATGTTGGCATTACCAACAGATCGACCTTTAAATGCCAATGACAAAATCAGGTATTTTCAGGTGTTGAGCAACCAGTTGTGGGCTTATCGTTTTATTCATCGTGATGTCTATCATCTTGTTGAAAACAATGAGGACTTCCGAAAAGTTTATCCTCGCTTTGCTGGACAGGTGATGCAGCAGGGCCAGAAAATTTACCGTGCATTCGTGGATGCTGGCCTGATGAAAATGACGGACTCGGAAATTGAGGCATTGATCATCAACCTTTGGATTGTGCTGACCAACTGGACCAACTTTTTGTATATGTCGGGCCATATCAGTGACAACAACCGTCTGGAGGAAAAGTGGGTCTGGCAGGCACTGCGTCAAATGGTTTTCCTGGAAGGTCCATATTTAATGGGGGAAAGTCGTCAAACGTATGAACAATTATTGAAATCTTTGGGACCGTCGGACTTATTTGCTAGCTTATCTAATCTTAAAAATGATGATGATGAATAAGTAGGTATTTAGTCATAAGCAAAAAAGAGCTAGAATGCTCGGCTTGATTTTAACTTGATTCGAATAAGTGATATTAACCACATGAACACGACCACTGCCCATACGGCACGACTACTGATTACTTGCGAAGACAAGCCAGGGATCGTGCAAGCTGTATCGAGCTTTTTGTATCATCAGGGAGCAAACATTACCGCACTTGATCAGTACGCAACAGAAGCTCAAGGCGGACGTTACTTTATGCGTGTTGAGTTTGAGCTGGATCATTTACAGTCCCGTAAAGAAGCCCTGATGCAAACCTTTGCGGCCAATGTTGCAGATCGCTATGAAATGCAATGGAAACTGACTTTTGTGGGTGAATTGAAGAAAGTCGGGATTCTGGTTTCCAAGGTGGACCATGCCTTGCTGGAGCTGTTATGGCGCCATGCACGTGGTTCGTTGCCTTGTGAAATCACCCAGGTGGTTTCCAACCATCCAGACTTACGCGAAGCGGTTGAGAATTTTGGCATTCCGTTCCATGTGGTGCCTATCAACAAGGACAACAAGGTGGAAGCCTACGCCCAGATCAATGAGATGATGCAAGGCAATGACCTATTGGTTCTGGCGCGTTATATGCAAATCCTGAGCGAAGAGTTTGTTTCGCAATGGGAAATGAAGATCATCAACATTCACCATTCATTCCTGCCTGCTTTTGTTGGTGCAAACCCGTACAAACAGGCCTATGAGAAAGGGGTGAAGCTGATTGGTGCCACAGCGCATTATGTCACTGCCGACCTTGATCAGGGGCCAATCATTGAACAGGATGTTGAACGTGTCAGCCATGACTACAATGTTGAGCAATTGCGCGAGTTGGGCGAGGATGTAGAGCGTAATGTATTGGCACGTGCAGTCAAATGGCATCTGGAAGACCGCATCATTGTCGATGGCAATAAAACCGTAGTATTCTAATCTGTTATTGTGTATGCATTATGTAAAAAGAACATGCTTCAGGGCATGTTTTTTTATGCTTATTTTTCAATGGATAATGATTCGACAATAAAAAATAGTTGAAAATGAAAACACTTCTCATTTATTATTACGCCACTTTCATTGTTCTATCCGATGACTGAAATCGTTTTTCACTTTTTAAAGATTTCATCATCTATTAGGTACTTAGATTCTTATGAGTCAATCTCCTGCACTATTGAATACATCTCATCCGATGAAGAAAAAAATCCTTGCTGCCCTCGTGGTGGTCGTGATGGGTCATGTGGGAGTTCTGTGGGCAGTTAGCCACATGAAGCCAATTGAGTTAAAACCAATTGAGAAAAAGCCACTCAAGGTTAAGTTTGTTACTCTTAAAGAGGATGAGCCACCACCGCCTCCTCCGCCAGCAAAAATAGAGCCAATTAAGCCTAAGGTTGAACCCAAACCTATAGAAAAGAAAATAGAGCCGATTCCTGTAGAGAAGCCAAAAGTTATTTCTCAAAAAGTACAGAAAATTGAGCCGAAAGTAATTCAGCAAGATGATACTCAAGAGAAATTGAAAAAACAGGAAGATTTGGAAAAAGAAAGGCTCGAGCAATTCCAACGCGAACAAGTTTTGAAAGAGCAACACGCCCGAGAGCAAGCTTTGAAAGAGCAACAAGCCCGAGAACAGGCTTTAAGAGAGCAGCAAGCACGTGAGCAAGAAAATCGTAATAAGCCTAAAAAAGTAAGTGTTGGAGAGGTTTCTTGGAGTAGACAACCAAGAATTTCAGAAGAAAAGATTGCTTATTATTTTAAACCTGAGGATGGATTGAAAGTTATAGAACTTGAAATAACATCTGATGGGACTGGAGCGATAACTGATGTTAAGGTTATTAAATCAACTGGTAATGAGAAATTTGATGCTTACGTCGTTAAGCAAACCTATGGTGCTAGGTTTAAGGCATATAAACCAAATGGTATTACGACACCTTTTGTGATACGACAGCCATTTGAAGCTAGTGTTGTTAAAAGATAAATGCATTCGCAGATTAAATTTTATTATTATGTAGGAGTTCGTATATGAACTTTTCAGTTTATTGGCAACATGCAGATGCAGTGAGTAAAACCCTGTATTTCATCCTTTTAGCAATGTCGATTGCGACATGGACTATTTTCATTCTACGCTTATTGGGAACACGCCAGTTGAAGCAACAGGCTTACAGTCAACTTGTTCAAGCTTTGGCTCAGCTTAAATCTAAGTTACAACCTTTGACCTTTGAACAACGCAAAGCGGTTGCTGAGCAAGCTTTACTTCGTCAAATCTCGGCTGAAAAATCTCAAGCAGAAAAAGGTGTATCTGTTCTTGGAACAATTGCTTCGCTTGCGCCATTTGTGGGTTTATTTGGTACGGTGTGGGGTATTTTCCATGCACTGGTCGCTGTAGGTACGAGCGGTCAGGCGGGTTTAGCTCAAGTTGCAACTCCTGTTGGTGAAGCATTGATCATGACTGGTTTGGGTTTATCTGTGGCGATTCCTGCGGTATTGGCTTACAACATTTGTGTACGTTTTAATCGTGGTTTAGCACATGATTTACAAGATCAAGCACATAGCTTGTTAATCGATACGATGTTGCAGCAAGAAACACCTGCAAAGACAGAAACTAAAGCGACTCAACAAAGTTTAGTTGGAGGTCAAGCTTAAGATGGGCTTTCAATTGGGTGAAGACCACGACAGTGGCATGAATGAGATGAATCTCATTCCTCTGATCGACATTATGTTGGTATTGATGATTATCTTTTTAGTCACAGCAACGGTTGCTAACCCATCTATTCCATTAAGTTTGCCAAAAGCGAATGCGACAGTTCAAGCGCAGCCTCCAAAAGCTCTTAATATTAGTATTAAAGCGGACGGAAGTATTTTTTTAAATGCACAAAGTGTTAGTTTAGATGCATTGAAACAACGCTTTCAAAACGAAGCTAAGCAAGCCATTCAGCCGACCGTAATCTTAGATGCAGACGAAGAGTCTAAATATGATACGGTAGTGCAAGTTATGTCACGCGCCAATGAAGCGGGTTTAAGTGATATTGCATTTGCAACCAAAGATCCTTAAATCTCAGTCATTCACCACTGTAAAAAAGCAACGCCTCGCTGCTTTTTTATGCTTATTCACTTTTTACATCCAATAAATTTAGCCCTTAATTTGGCTAATTTGGGTGGAATGCTAAAAAGTTGCAATAACCCTGTGATGGGTTACGGGCATAGAAATTCTGGTGATACTCTTCCGCAGGATAAAATGTAGGTGCTGGACTTAACTCGGGTGACAATGTTGAGGTTTTCATCTTCCAGACCCTGAATGACCTGTTCAGCCTGCTGTTTCTGTTCATCATTAAAAATAGTAAATGACGGAAATCCAGCCAGTGCCAATATCATTGCCCTGACGGTTTAATGTGGTTGGATCAGGGTCGTGGGTGGTAAAAAACACTTCAAGCAATTGTGAATAACTGATCTGCTGTTCATCAAAATCAATCAGGACCACCTCGGCATGCTGTGTATTGCCCTGACAGATCTGCTCATAAGTTGGGTTGTGAACGATACCACCCGCATAACCACTCACCACTTTTTCTACACCTTTAAGCTGTAAAAACACAGCCTCTACACACCAAAAACATCCACCACCAAACAGTGCCTGCTGCATATATTTCCCTTTTCTAATTTTTCAGAATGCTATTAAAGTAAACGAAGTGCCTAAAAAGTAAAAGCCCGTATTTGAAACGGGTTTTTACTTTTTGCTTCAAGACATTATCAGTTCTTGAAAGGAAGCGGCTGAATAACCGTCACAAACTTCACTAAAGTTTGACCTGATTTATCTAGAAACTTCAGCTCATGTCCTTTCACCTCATAGCGATTGGTTTGTGCCAGTGCATCATTGTATTCACGAGAAATAGTATCCTGGGCACCATGACAGGCCATTAATGTTGACGCTATTTGACCCAGCTTTAAGTGTTGATTATTGCTGTCAAAGCTGCCCTGTATTTTGTTACAACCATTTGCACCTGCAAAACGCTTGTTTTTTGCATCAAAATAAATAGCAGGGCGGTTGGGACTGTCGACCTCTATGAATTTGCCGTTGATTTCTCTGGCAATCCACGGACGTTCAAATAGGGTAATTGTTTGTTTTGCTGAATATATTACATCAAAATATAATATGAAATGATTCACGGTTTTATATGTCTTTTCGTAGGATGAACGTAGTTTTTGGTAAATATTCACGTGAATTTATACTTAATTATTCACTCTTTGGTAAACCTGTTCGAAGCAACCTGGAAAATGCCTCACTGCTTTGGTCTGGCCGCTGCCCAAAATCTGCGGTACGCGTATTGATATGGGCCATCTGATACCATTCTTTCATGCTGTAATTTTGATCCAGTGCCTTAAGATCATAGAGGTAATTGGGTAGATAGCCTGATGCCAATAAACGGTAATCTTTAGGCAGTCGTTGTGGATTAATCGCCTGTATCATATCAAATACCAGCGTAGTACAGTTACTGGTCAGCGTGTTGTACCATTTCGCCTCAGCCTGTAACTCATCAGCCTTGTCGAGATACTCGATGAAGAGGGCCTTGCGTTCAGTGGCAGGCATTTTAATGGGAAATAAATAGACTTGTTCATGGCGGATATTGCTTCGGGTATACACAATGTCTTTTTCGTCAGAGGCAACTAGGCTAAGTTCATATTTACGAAAAAAACCGCCAATGGCTGAAAACTCTTCACCCTTTTCTTTGCGAATTTCAATGGAAAAAACCAGGGGCTTTTGATCAGAGAAATCAAAGCTGACCAATGTATGGGCAATTTGTGGCCCCATCCAGTAGGAGGTAATCACATTCACGCCCGTGATTTTATTCAGGTCTATGTGACGGTCTTCCCAGCGAATATCGTAGTTGCCATCTTTATGCCAGTCAAAATTGCGGACCTTATGCAAGGTTACAAGGTCACCGTGTTTTTCATAGCTCAACTGTTCGGCAACTTCAGGATCCCAGTCTCGGTTCTGTTTTGCATCCTGGGAAAAATACCAGCCAAGTGAACAGGCAAACACCAGAAAGTAGATAATGATGTCGGTACGGCGGTTAAATAAATGCCCACTGACATAAAAGCCAATCAGGCTCAGGGCAAATAAGCCCCAGATGACAATGACCACACGGCTAAGCAGCGTTCCAAGAGGTTGTTGAATCCATAAAGCAAGGCATAACCAGATACTGGAGATGATCACGAACAGGGCAAAAAGGCTGTGTAGGAAACCAATCCCTAGAGCAATAAAGAACTCTCGTGATGCAATGTTATGCATGAGCATCCGCAATCCATTTTTTATTTTTGATAGGTTGCAAACTCGAACGCTATATTGGTTTTTTCATCAGTATGATGTTCTGAGTTTACTTTATAAAAATCCTCAGAGAGTTCTGGATAATGTGCGTCTCCCCGAACATCCAGATCCACATGGGTCAGTTCAAGGCGATCGGCAATCGCAAGTGTTTGGTTGAAGATCTCTCCTCCACCTATAATAAATAAGGATGACTTTTCAGCGTGTTGTAGGTCTGTAAGTGCACCATCAAGTGCCTCTTCGATGCTGTGCGCCACCTTGACACCCTCATACTGCCATGACGGATCACGGGTAATCACCCAGTTCACACGGTTTGGCAGGGCACGTCCCATTGATTCCAGGGTTTTACGGCCCATGATCACCACACCGCCCTGGGTGATGGCCTTGAAATGCTTGAGGTCAGTAGAAATATGCCAGGGTAGGGCATTGCCCTTGCCGATGCAGTTGTTTTTATCCATTGCCACCACGTGAACAACTTCTATACCTTGCCATGCCATTTGATCGTCTCCCTCATCTGATTTTAAACTGCCACAGGTGCCTTGATCGCAGGATGTGATTCATAACCCACAATTTCAATATCTTCAAATTTAAAATCGAAAATATCCTTGATGTCTGGGTTAAGCTTTAACTGGCACAACGGTAAGGGTTCACGCGTAAGCTGTAACTGGGCCTGCTCAAAATGGTTGGCATATAAATGCGTATCACCGCCTGTCCAGACAAAGTCACCTACCTCTAAACCGCATACCTGCGCAATCATATGTGTAAGCAGGGCATAGCTGGCAATATTAAATGGCACACCTAGAAATACATCCGCGCTACGCTGGTAAAGCTGGCATGACAGTTTGTTATCCTGAACAAAAAACTGGAACAGGGTATGACAGGGCGGCAAAGCCACTTTCCCAGCCTCGTTTGGATTCCAGCCTGACACAATCAAACGGCGTGAATTGGGATTGGTCTTGATTTCATTAACCAGCCATTTGATTTGGTCAAAACCATTTTGCTGGTAGCTGCCATCTTCATTTTGTGTTGCGCCGAAATTGCGCCACTGGTGGCCATAAACTGGCCCAAGCTCACCCTCTGGACGACCAAAGCGGGCGGTTTGTTCCGCAGTTGCCCATTCATCCCAAATGGTGACTTTATTGTCCTTGAGATATTGAACATTGGTATCACCTTTTAGGAACCAAAGTAGCTCAATCACAATGGAACGAAAGTGAACTTTCTTTGTGGTTAAAAGTGGGAAACCTTTGGAAAGGTCAAAGCGCATCTGATGACCAAATACCGAACGTGTACCCGTTCCAGTGCGGTCACCCTTGTCACCGCCATTGTCGAGGATATGTTGTAAAAGGTCTAAATATGTACGCATAACTTTCTCTAAAACATTCTGTGGTTAATCAGGATAGGGATTGAAACCAATGAATATGGAACAGCAAAATTGTTGTCATGATACCCTGATTGCGCCCAGCATGACACTTGCGATGTGTAGTATTTTTTCATTTTCCAATATAAAAAAAGAGCGCTCAAGGCGCCCTTTCGTCAGCAGTCAGGCTTATTCTGTGATAAAGCTAACTTTACCATCCGCCAAAGATTTTACGCGCGCCAGCGACTCAACACGGTAGCCTTTCTCAAGCAGGACCTCGCGGCCTGGCTGGAATGACTTTTCAATCACAATCCCCACACCCACAACTTCCGCATTGGCTTGATGAATGAGGTCGATGAGGCCCAGTGCAGCCTGACCATTTGCCAGAAAGTCATCAATCACCAGCGCCTTGTCTGTTGAACTGAGATGCTTGTTTGAAATAGCAATTGTGCTTTCAGTTTGCTTGGTGAAGGAGAACACTTTAGAACGATAAAGATCATCTTTTAAAGTCAATGACTGGTATTTACGGGCAAAAATTACAGGAACACCAAGTTCCAGACCCGCCATGATCGCAGGTGCAATCCCCGATGCTTCAATGGTGATGATTTTGGTAATGCCTGCATCTTTAAAACGAGCGGCAAATTCCTTACCAATCAACTGCATTAGTACAGGATCGATTTGGTGGTTCAAGAAAGCGTCAACTTTCAAGACTTGGTCAGATAGAACAATACCTTCATTTAAGATTTTCTGTTCTAAAGCGTACACGGGAGAATCCTCTAAACGGATGCTTTTTCAAGCAAAGGCATATTTTGAAAAGCATCCCAAAAATTGCAAGCCAAAATTATCGGGTTGATGTAGTTTTCAACCCTATTTACACACTGAACCCGAAGCCGCATATTGTTTTAAAAATTAGTTGGTTTTCCCTGAATAGCCTGTCAATAAAAGGCCATAGGATGATTTGCCATCATTATGGGTCACTTTTACTGGCAGATAGTCGAGCTTTGGTGCCAGCCAGAAAACGGTATTGCGTTCAGGCTTATCATGCTGGAGTACCACCTTAATTGTGTTAAAAGTACCATAATTGGTCTTGACGGTTTCGTTGCCCTGTTTCACAAAACGACGTTCATCCACAGCCTTGTCATCAGCAATCAAGTAGCGCGGCTGGAGTGTGTTGCCATTCTTTAGGTCTTCACGCAACTGGAGTTCGGCGTTCAACTCATCCAGTGCCCCTGCCTGCCAGGCAAATGAACGGGTTTTGTCATCCTTTTTGGTGTTGATCACCTTGCTGGCTGGATTGAAGTTGATGCTCATGGTGTTGTTGTGGATCAGGACTTTACTGCTGCGGCTAAATTTTTGTGAGATGATTTTATTGTCCACAAAACTAAACTGGCTGGTTTCAGTTGCGGATGCAATTCCGCCTGCCTTTGCATTGAATACATAGGTCCAGTTGTTGCCTTGCTGTGACAGGGTGCGTGTCGCTGAACCGAGGTTTTTGTTGTTGTAGCTAAATTGATAGCTTGCTTGGAAAGGTGCCATTGCTAGAGCATGGCTAGACATGCTGACACTGAACAGGGCAGCCGACGTAATACTCACTACTTTCATTAATTTCTTTGTCATCACGCTATACATCCTTTGAATGATCATCAATGAGCAATCATTCATTTATCATTAAGATTTGTGATTATTATGCCTGTAGATTATGAAGAAAAAATCAGGTTTTTTACTCAATGCTTGTTAATTTTTCGTATAAAACATGAAGATGTGTAGTTTTGATGCGTGAACGATTTTATGATACGCCCTATGCATGTGATTTCCTTATCTTCTGGTATCTTTCTGCTGGATAGGGGTAACTTCAGTATCGTCCAGTCCACCCTCATCCAAGTCATCTTCACTGGATGGATACAGGATTGCAGCCAGATTGACATTGCCCCAGACAATCAATTCGGCTGGGCGTACTCTGGCCCGATTGACATGTACTTTGCCCAGTGTTTCGATAATGCTTGGCTTTTTGCCAAACCAGCGATTCAAGTCCAGATAAAGCAAGTCATCCTTGACCGAGATAATCTGATAATGTTCCAGAATCTTGCCCAATGGGTCTTCCTCGCGAAACTTCTGGTAGTACCAGATAGCAATGTGAAAACCCCATTTCAGGAAAATATTTTTAAATCTCGCCTCAATCACCTGAGTGTTGCTGATTTGTTCAAACACCATTAACTGTACATCTTGATTCATTTCCATCTGAATCAATTTTAAGTCGACAGATAAGGTTGTGTGTAGGCCTTTCACATCCAGAGTGGTATATAGGCGTAGCCAGCCATCATACAGGTCAGCATGCAGGTCTTGCATAATCCCGACATTTTCCGTGACATAACGTTCCATTGTCGCATTGACGAATACTTGCGATAACGAAAACTCTCTTTCTTCTTCAATAAATTCTTCTGCTTTTTGGTAAACTTTAAGTAGACGTTTAGTAACGGATGAAATGAGCGTTTGCATAAAAGTTGTTCCAGAAAGTGAATTGTTTTTAATGCAATGCCACCATCTTTATCATAACTAAAAAAATAAAAATAAATTTCTAACTTGCAGTGTAGCAAAATTAATTGCTACATTTTCATAAAATGATGGTATGGAAACACTGTAGCTATAAGTGGATCACATTTTTGTAAAATTTTGAATATCGGTTAGGTTTTTATACGTTAACCACCGTTGGGGATGAGGCATTTTTGTCGCTTGAATCGCATGTTGAAGAAAATAAATTTTCAAACCAGCTCGCTATTGCACTTGTGGAAAGACCCTGTATTTTTGGGGGCAATTGTTTTTGCAGCATGTTTGCATGGAGTAACCCTGTCCATAAAATTTGGAATGCCATCACCCGCCGATACCTCAACCAAGGAAATTGCGGTCACGGTTCATCCCAGCAAGGAGCAGGTGAAAGATGCCGACTTTTTGGCACAGGCTGACCAAAAGGGTTCAGGTGAATTCCGCGAGGCACACCTGATGTCAAGTGACATGCCCTCACCAATGCAGGCCGATGCAACCACAGGTGAGTCAGAACTGGAAAGCCTGGAAAAGGTTCAACAAAAACGGGAATTAAAATTCGAAGAAAAAGTCTTGATGACCGTACTTAGCTGGCAGAAACAGGCTGAACAGAGTGAGCGGAAAAAGGCACTGGATGAATTACAAAGCCAGTTTCAGGCGAAAGCTGCAATGGTGGCAAGCCTTGAGGCCCAGTATCTGAAACGCCAGCAAAACTTTAGCCGTAAACAGCGTATTAAAACGGTTGATGGCATTCAGGCAAAGCAGGATGCTTCGGCGGCTTATCTGGATAAGTTCCGTCAGAAAGTTGAGTTGTATGGCAACCGTTACTATCCAGATGAAGCAAAACAACAGCGCCTGTCGGGTGAAGTGCGTCTAATGGTCATCCTGAATGCGCAGGGGGGTATCCGTGCCATTCGTCTCATTGAAGGCTCAGGACATGCAATTCTGGATGAGGCAGCAAAAGCCTCTGTACGCCGTGGTGCACCATTTGGAGCTTTTGATGCCAATATGAAAGATATTTCTGAGTTACGAATTGTGCGTACCTGGCGTTTTGATCCTGTCGATGCTGAATTTGAAGTGCATTGATTATATGGGCGAACAGCATATTGAATAAAACGTAATGCCTTATTCCTTTAAATTGACTCAATGCCTTATTCCTCAGCTTTTGTGCCATTGCTGAGTAGGTTGAATCCAGTTCTTTGATAGTGGCTTTAAAAATAGCAACATACATGGGAGGTTATTCTAGACTTCATCTGCCTGATATGGATTTGCAACACCAAGCTTTTTAAGAATCTCAATTTCCAACGCTTCCATTTCTTCAGCATCAGCTTCACTGGTTTCATGATCATAGCCAAGCAAATGCAGGATGCCGTGAACCAATAAATGGGTGAAATGATCAGTTGGTGTTTTTTGCTGTTCTGCGGCTTCTTGTAAAACCACGGGAATACAAATCACCAAGTCCCCCAAAGGTTCTGCATCCAGTAAGCTAAGCACTTCTTCTGGAATGTCACTTGGAAAAGACAGTACATTGGTGGGTTTATCTTTTTCACGGTATTGCAAATTTAGCTCGTGGCTTTCTGCCAGATCAACACAGGCAATACCAATTTCACAGTCCGTATTGAAACCAACATGATGCAGCGTGGTTTCGATATTTTTTTTGATTTGACCACGTTTTAGTGGTAATTCGGCAGCTTGAAAGTCTTGTTGCAGACTTAAATTGATTTTCAAAATAGATCCTTAAAATCGTCCCCCTGATATGCGATTAAAGTATTGCAATAAAAGGGGAGTGAGGATTTTTAAATGTGTTGTGCATCTGCCGCAGAATCATTTTCTGCAATCAATGCTTCTTGTTTGGCTTTGCGTTCGGCACGGGCTTCAGCAGACAGGCGTTGCTGTTCGCTGTCCCAACCTTCGTAGGCCTCAACAATTTTTTGTACCAGTTGATGACGTACCACATCACGAGAATGGAAACGCGTGATATGAATTTCATGGACATTTTCAAGTACACGTAATGCTTGTGCTAAGCCCGATTGTTGCCCACGAGGTAAGTCAACCTGTGTCACGTCACCTGTAATCACAGCACGCGAACCAAAACCTAAACGAGTCAAAAACATCTTCATCTGTTCAGGGGTGGTGTTTTGTGCCTCATCTAAAATGACAAAGGAATGATTGAGGGTTCGTCCACGCATATAGGCAAGCGGAGCAACTTCAATCACTTGACGTTCAATCAGTTTGGCCACTTTTTTCAAAGCCCAGCATTTCATAGAGGGCATCGTAAAGTGGGCGTAAATAAGGGTCAATTTTCTGGGTGAGGTCACCTGGCAGGAAACCTAGCTTTTCACCCGCTTCAACCGCAGGACGGACCAATAAGATTCTCTGGATTTCATTGCGTTCCAGCATATCCACCGCGGCAGCAACGGCGAGATAGGTTTTACCAGTACCCGCAGGGCCAATTCCGAATGAAATGTCACTTTGTAAAATACGCTGCACATAGCGTTTCTGGTTGGCACCACGCGGATTGATTCGCCCTTTGCGGGTCTGCAGCCAAACGCTATCCAGTCCTGTATGTTCCTGATCTGAATCATCCATCAGTTCACGGTCAGTCTGTGAACCCTGAATCATCAAATGCAGGACATCGGCACTGATTTGTGAGGAAATTTCTGATTCTTGATAGAGCCGTTGCAACAGTGCCTCGGCCCTTTCGACTGTTTCGAGATCACCGTCTAGATAAAAGGCATCGCCTCGGTGAGTAATTTTGACATCTAAACGTTGTTCGATTTGCTTTAAATGCCCGTTGTATGCACCGAGCATTCGTTTTAAATGTTCCATGGAAATTTCAGGGAACGTTACAGTACGTTTAATCGCTGAAGTCAAGAGAAACCCTTTTAGCTCACGTGTAGGAATACCCTTACATTACGCCACGTCAGGTTCAAGATTCAAGAGTTCACCATAAACTAAATTTAAAGTTTTAATTTCAGTGATCTCAATCTCTGCGAAACGTCCAACCCATGTCGCATCACCGATAAATGTAACCAAACGAGTATTGTCTGCTGTGCCAACCAATACATTTGGATCTTTATCAGATACTTTTTCAATCAAGACACGTTCAATTTTACCCAGCATAGCATCAGTTTTATCAATACTTGATTGTTTGATCACTTGCTGAACTTGAGCCAAACGGTCTTTTTTCACCTGTTCTGGGGTATCATCTGGCAGGTCAGATGCAGGCGTACCAGGGCGTTTTGAATAGACAAAACTATATGAATGATCAAAATCTAAATCTTTAATAAACTGTAATGTTTCCGCAAAGTGTTCATCTGTTTCACCCGGGAAACCAATAATGAAGTCGCTAGATAAATGCATATCTGGACGGACTTTACGTAATTTGGCAATTTTATCAATGTAGACATCAATGGTGTGGTTACGCTTCATGGCTTGCAGTACATCGTTTGAACCACTTTGTACTGGCAGATGTAAATGTGAAACCATTTGTGGTAAATCACGATAGCATTGAATTAAATCATCAGAAAATTCAAGCGGATGAGAAGTCGTATAGCGTAAACGTCCAATACCCGGAATTTCTGCAACTAAACGCAGCAGTTCAGGGAAAGTGCAAATTTCACCTTCAAACGTTTCACCACGATAGCCATTTACGTTTTGACCAAGCAAGCTGATCTCACGCACGCCTTTTTCAGCTAAGCCCGCGATTTCAGCCAATACATCATCAAGTGGACGAGAAACCTCTTCACCACGAGTATAAGGTACCACACAGAATGAACAGTATTTAGAGCAACCTTCCATGATTGAAACGAATGCTTTAAAGCCTTCCACACGTGGCTCAGGCAAAAAGTCGAATTTTTCAATATCTGGGAAAGAAATATCAACCAGCTTGATTTTTTCTTTCTTTGGCTTTTCTATCTGTGCCTGATGCTGATCAAGCATCTGTGGCAAGCGGTGCAGGGTTTGCGGACCAAACACCATATCCACATAAGGAGCGCGTTTTTGAATGTTGTCACCTTCCTGAGAGGCAACACAGCCACCGACACCAATCACCAGATCAGGATTCTGTTCTTTGAGTTTACGCCAACGACCTAAGCCACTGAACACTTTTTCTTGTGCTTTTTCGCGAATTGAGCAGGTGTTCATGAGCAGAATGTCTGCATCATTTGGATTGTCAGTGAGCACATAACCATGTGAATCACCCAATAAGTCTGCCATACGATGACTGTCATACTCATTCATCTGACACCCTTGCGTTTCAATATATAATTTTTTAATTGAAACATCAGTGGTGTGCGTTGGCTGGGTAACAGTGTTTTCTGAAGCAGCTTTTACAGCACTTGGAATGAATGTTTGAACCGTCATGCAGGCTCCTAAACAAGGTGGATTTAAACAAACCGCGGATTATAGCAGTATTTTTGTAAGAACGCAGAGAATAAAAAACTGACAAAAATGGACAGTTTATGAATAAAATTGGATGAATTTTAATGAATATGAATCAGCAAGTTACATAACACAACAATTGTATGAAGCCAGACTTATTACACTATGAGGGCAGGGAAAATTGGGCAAATGTATTGATGAAGATGAATAAGCAACATGATTTTACAACAACCATGATCAATAAACTGAATAACAAGAAAAGCTTCCGTCGACTTGTTGCGATGGGCGGCGTGGTGATCTGCTCATCTGTATATGCTCTAGACGAACAATTTAATGATGCTCTACGTGCTGCGAGTTCTGGCAATATTGCATTGCTCGATCAATATCAATATGAAATGCAAAATGATGTATTAGGTTATTACCCTGAGTATTGGAAATTGAATACCAACCTAGGGCTACAACCTGCTTCTTCAATTATCGCTTTTGCGCAACGTTATCCTCAATCAGCGATGGCTGAAAAATTAGCAGCAGATTATGTCGAAGAAAAAGTAAAACAAGCCAGTTTTAATGAAGCAAAACCCGTGCTCAGCTATGTCACTAATCCTGACCAAGAAGAGAGTTGTGCGGTTGCACAAGTCCGTGCCAAAACGGGTGATAGTCTGGTTTTTGCTGAATATAAAGATATTTGGTTAACAACAAGTACACAGCCTGAATCGTGTAATGGTTTAGGGCGACTGATGTTATCTAGTCCTCTGATGACTGCTCAAGATCGTCAACAACGACTTTGGGGACAACTGCGAGCAGGGCAATCTGGATCAGCGATTGCGACCGCTCAAACTATGGGTCTGGATTTGTCCTTGGCTCAGTTGAATCAGATCCAATCTAATCCATTGGCATATTTATGGAATGCTCCTAAAGCCAGCGATGCTGATTATGCATATTTAATTTTTGCATTGGGACGTGTCGCAGATAGTGATTTCACCAATGCTTTAGGAAATATTCAGCGTGTTGCACAAGATACTCCTCAACCTGTACAAAAATATTTATATCGTACGCTAGGTTATGTGGGTGGAACGACGGTCATGAAGAATGGCTTTAACCGAGAAGTGTTAAATGCCTATGATCAAAGTTATGGTTATCCGTTTAGTCCAGAAGAAGCCGAAATTTATGCACGTCAAGCAATTCGTTTTGGTGCATGGGAAAGTTTAATTCGTGCAATTGATGCCATGTCAATCACGCAGAAACAAGAAGATCGTTGGCAGTACTGGCTTGCTCGTGCTTCTGAACAGCGCTCAGATGCTGCTTCAAAGCAAGCTGCTCAACAGATTTATCGTAAGCTGGCACAAGCTGGGGATGACTACCATAATTTGCTAGCCAAAGATCGTTTAGGCGAACGTTATAATCATCAGCCCTATAACGAGCAACCAAGTTCACAAGATATTCAACGTTTAAACCAAAATATCCACTTTAAACGTGCATTTGCGTTAAAAAATATTGATGCGCCAGCAAATTACATTAATCGCGAATGGAATTGGGCAGTCCGCCAAGCGTATTTGCAGCATGATGATGGTTTACTTTTAGCTGCCGCTAAGCAAGCGCATGATATTGGTTGGTATGACCGGGCAATCTATGCCGCAGACCGTACAACCTCGCGCCATAATGATACTTATCGCTATACAACACCACACCGTAGTAATGTCACGAGTCACAGTTACAATGCTGGTATTGATCCAGCTTGGGCATATGGTTTAATGCGCCAAGAAAGTCGGTTTGTTACATCCGCACGTTCGCATGTGGGTGCAGGTGGTTTAATGCAAATTATGCCGAATACTGCAAAGTTAGTTGCACGCCAAATGGGTGAAACTTATAACCCAGCGGCTCTAAGTGAAATGAATATCAATATTCGTTATGGGACATACTATCTGTCAATGATTCAAAGCCAACTGAGTGGCAATGCTGTATTAGCAACAGCAGGTTACAATGCTGGCCCAAATCGTGCAAGACGATGGCAGCCAGATTTTCAAACCATGGCGGCTGATCAATACACAGAAACGATTCCATTGTTGGAAACACGTGATTACGTCAAACATGTGATGACCAATGCGACGCATTATGGTGTTGTGTTAGGGCTAGGCGCGCAATCCTTAGAAAAAGGATGGGTACAATACCTGTGCGCAATGAGCCTTAAAGAAACAAAGACATTTAATTTGAAACAATGAAGTTTTTATATTTGATGAAATTTATGAATTTATTCAAGGGACAGTTAGTTCGATCATTGCAGATCTTGATCTGTTACTTGGTTCATGTCACTTGCGCGCCGTTACATGCTGCAGAGAACTCTGATATTTCGGGTTATGTGATGCATGTTCAAATGACTCCTGCAGCTTGTTCCTTTGATTCATCAAGACAAAAACAGCGTAAATGTTTAGAAGGTTATTCACTTACTATCGCAAGCTTATTGCCAGAAGTGCCTGTCTAAATCGGGATTGTTCAACTAAAACTTCAGCAAAATTAAGCCCATTGCAGGCAAAAGTTGTCGCACGGGTTATGCCTGATGAAAACGCACGGGTTCAACTTTGGCAAAATGTTGGCGGCTGTGTCCCTATGAATGCCAGTCAGTATTTCAGGACGGTGATCAACTTTGCCGAGCGCCTGAAAATTCCTGCCGACCTGACCAGTCCAAATACCATTGAGGTGCAAAAGGAAAACCTGCGTCAGCAATTTATCAAGCTCAATCCATCCCTGCCACCAAACGGAATCCGTTTTAGCTGTCAGGCTTCCAGATTCGATTCCATCCTGACGGAAATCCGTGTGTGTTACCAGAAAAATGGGCAATACAAACAATGTGCAAGCCATATTGTCACGGGCTGTCCAAATGAATTTACAATTAAAGGCAGTTATTAAGCTTTTTCTTCACTTAATTTGTATTTTCTATCAGACTTTTGTTGAAATCCATTCTCTTTTAAATGCATCTGTGTTTGCTTTAGAGTACAATATTTGCCGTTTATGATAATTCGATTGAACCACTTTAGCGTTCAATTGTGCAAACGCATCTCATTGGAGAATATCACATGAAGCAACCCGTTCGTGTTGCCGTTACAGGCGCTGCAGGTCAAATTGGTTATAGCTTATTATTCCGTATCGCAAGCGGTGAAATGTTAGGTAAAGATCAACCTGTAATTTTACAATTGCTTGAAGTTCCTTTTGAGAAAGCTCAACAAGCGCTTAAAGGCGTAATGATGGAACTTGATGACTGTGCTTTCCCTTTATTGGCAGGCATGATCGGGACTGATGATCCTAAAGTTGCATTTAAAGATGCTGACTATGCTTTATTAGTTGGTTCACGTCCACGTGGTCCAGGTATGGAACGTGCTGACTTATTAAAAGTAAATGGCGAAATCTTTATTGGTCAAGGTCAAGCACTTAACGAAGTTGCTAGCCGTGACGTTAAAGTATTGGTTGTAGGTAACCCTGCAAATACCAATGCATACATCGCAATGAAATCTGCTCCAGATCTTCCAGCGAAAAACTTTACAGCAATGTTACGTCTTGACCACAACCGTGCGTTAACTCAACTTGCTCAAAAAGCGGGTGTTGCAGTTTCTGATATCGAAAACATGACTGTTTGGGGTAACCACTCTCCAACGATGTATGCTGACTACCGTTTTGCTAAAGCAAATGGCGAAAGCTTAAAAGACAAAATCAACGATGCGGCTTGGAACAAAGATGTATTCCTTCCTACAGTTGGTAAACGTGGTGCTGCGATTATCGAAGCACGTGGTTTGTCTTCAGCTGCTTCAGCTGCGAATGCTGCAATCGATCATATGCGTGATTGGGCATTAGGTACAAATGGTCAATGGGTAACTATGGGTATTCCTTCTGACGGTTCTTATGGTATTCCAGAAGGCGTTATGTTTGGTTTCCCTGTAACAACTGAAAACGGTGAATACAAAATCGTTCAAGGTTTAGAAATCGACGAGTTCAGCCGTGAGCGTATCAACTTCACGTTAAATGAACTTGAAGAAGAACGTGCTGCAATTGCAGACATGTTGAACTAATTTATCAGTTTGATAGATTGAAAAAGCACCTTTCATAAGGTGCTTTTTTCATGCTAAGTACACACAAAAAACAACAAGAAAATATAGGCATCTTTCTGTATGTTAGCAGTATTACTGTTAAATTATTTCTATGAAGTAACTTGTTTGGGAGAATAACAATGTTTGAACAACAACCAACACTTGAGCTTTTATTTGAGCAGCTTGGACTGGAGGCAGATGATGCCTCAATTGAAAGTTTTGTAAAAACCCATCAGCTCAGTGCTGACCAGAAATTACATGAAGCTGAGTTCTGGAGCGTGGGTCAGCGAGATTTTCTAAAAAGTCATTGGGACAAAGATGATGAATGGGCCATTGTGATTGATGAACTGAATCAACAGTTGCATGTAGACAGTACCAAATAATGATTCAGTAAAAATAAAGCTCACATCAGTGAGCTTTATTGCGTAATAGGGTGCTAAACCATTCTTCTTTGCGGACTTCACCAAAAGCAGGATGAAGCTGCAATAACTCTAAATCATGTTCTAAGCAAGATACGTATTTCGTTAGCCAATGCCGTGTTAATGCTGGTTCTTGCTTCGCAGCTGAAGCGTAAGCCAAGAAGAAATAAATCTCTAAGTGTTCTGTATATGCCAAAGGTTTAAGAATTTGCTGTGTAATTAAAGCAAAACGCTGCTCTTTGGTTATCTCAAAGTAAATCATATACGCTTTGGCTAAACATAAAGACAAATTCAAATACAAACTTAATGGCATTTCATCATATTCAATACGTGCTTGTTCAAGCAGTACGATTGCTTCCTGTAAGAAGTGTAATTGTTCCTGACGTACATGGCTGAGTACGACTAGCTGTAAACGCAGATCAGCACGCTCTAAAGCAAGTTCAGGACTATTGTTCTCTAAAAAGAGCTGGTCAGTTTCACCAATTCGTGCAATGACTTGTTTCGTCTCATTCGACATGTATTGATCCATAATCATCAGTTATGCTTAGCTATATAAGGCTGTTTTCTTGAATTTAAAGGGCTTAGCCCTGATTCCAGATTGAGCCTCCACTGCGTAACCATGCAGTAATCGACAAGCGCTGGTGATTTGAGCGTAGAACCTCATGTAATAAATCGCTCTGGAAAATCGCCAGACGATTAGGCGTGGGCTGGATAATATGCCATTGACCATTTTTATCCTGCAAACGTAATTGACCGCCCCAATCTTCCTGCCAATCTTTATGTAGATAAAAAACGGTTGAAATCATGCGGTCATTTTTTTGTTGAGGATTATCACGATGTAAAGCATAAAATTCACCTGCGTTATAGCAGGCAAAATGTGCTTCTACTTCTTTAATCCCAAGATAAAACGCCTGATTTAACGCTTGTGAGAACTCTTCTAAAGCTTGGATATGCTGTTGGGCAATCGGTAACTGACCATCAATCCATAGAATATGGTCACTACGGATATGACTGACAACGCCGTTTTGTACTCCTGCTGCTCTGAATTCAGCAAGATGGGTGCTGCATTCTTGTACTAGCGATTCCACATATTCAGCCGAGTAGACATCATCAATTAGAGCAAAACCAAATTCATTTAAATCATCTAAAATTTGATCTAAGTTCCATGAACTTGTGAAAGAGATTTGTTGCATAGAACTCCAGTTCATTAGTAAGTTGATTACAGTGCAATTTTAGATGATCACATCAACGCTAAAGAATACTTTTTTCTTTCATGTTAAACTATCCTTTGAATTGAGGAATAATTGTCAACATGAATTACCGTCACCATTTCCATGCGGGTAACTTTGCCGATGTTATGAAGCATGTACTTTTGCTTCAACTGCTCGCTCGTTTAAATGCTAAAGATAAACCTTATCGATATATCGATACCCATGGTGGTGCAGGTAAATATGATTTATCTACGTCTGAAGCACAAAAATCAGGTGAGTTTTTAACGGGTATCCATCGATTGGTCAAGCTTGATGATTCGATTAAACGTAATGCACCTGAAGGCATAAAACAATATCTTAAAATTGTTGAAGATATGCGTGCAGGTTCAGGTAAAGGCGCTTATCCAGGTTCACCTTGGTTTGCGCTTGAAGGCATGCGTGATATTGATAAAGCAACTATATTTGAAATGCAGCGTGATGTGTTTCAACAATTGTATTTTAATATCCGCGATAAACGA
>JAXMGF010000031.1:0-19876 GCA_046347365.1 Acinetobacter sp.
ATTACCTGCACATATTGATTTAGATGTAAGTGCATATTTACTCAATGCCCAATCAGGCTTTTGGTTTTGGCTTGCGCTGGGTAGCAGGTAGTAAATAAAAACCTATTGACTTTTAACTCCAATTAAATTTCTATCATGATGCAATGAGGGAGAAAAAATATGGCAATTAGCTTAAATAAAGGGGGAAATCTTTCCCTAAGTAAAACAGATCCAACTTTAGTTCGTATTTTAATTGGTTTGGGGTGGGACGAACGTGCAACTGATGGCGCATCTTTTGACTTGGATGCCAGTGCGTTTTTATTAACCGCCTCAGGCAAGGTGCGTGGCGACCATGATTTTATTTTCTACAACCAGTTAAAATCACAGGATGGCTCGGTTGAGCATACGGGTGACAATCGTTCAGGTCAGGGCGATGGTGATGATGAGTCTTTAGTGGTGGATTTATCTAAAGTTTCTCCTGAAGTTGAAAAGATTGCCATTACGGTCACCATTCATGATGCCCAAAGTCGTGGACAGAATTTTGGACAAATTGCCAATGCTTTTATCCGTGTCGTCAATCAGGATTCAGGTATAGAAATTGTGCGTTTTGATTTAGCCGAGGATTATTCAACCGAAACCGCCATGGTATTTGGTGAGGTCTATCGTCATAATGGCGAATGGAAATTTAGAGCAGTCGGTCAGGGCTATGCGGGCGGACTTGCTGCAATGTGTCAACAATATGGTATTCAAGTTGGCTAAAACCGATCTCTCAAAACAGACAAGATGTATGTTTTGAGATTTTTTTGAAAGGGTAACAATGAAACATTTTCGTTTCTCAATTATTTTTACCGTGATCTGTCTGGCATTATCTGCATGGTGGGGCTTCAGTCATGGACCAGAGGCAGGCGTGCAGGCAATGCTTCGGGTATTGCTGATCACTACGATTTTGGCTGTGATGGAAGTGTCGCTATCTTTTGATAATGCTGTGGTCAACGCATCAATATTGCGTCACTGGGATGAATTCTGGAAAAAAATCTTTTTAACTGTCGGGATTCTCATTGCCGTTTTTGGTATGCGCCTGATTTTCCCAATTGTAATTGTGGCCATAACCGCAGATATGGGAATGGTCGAAGTTGTCCAGATGGCACTCAACGATCCAGTTCAGTATTCTGAAAAGTTATTGGCACATCACGCGGAAATTGCTGCCTTTGGGGGCATGTTCCTGCTTTTGGTTTTCCTTAACTTCCTGTTTGATGATGGTAAGGACACGCATTGGTTTCATTGGCTGGAATCACGTTTAGCAAATTTAGCGAATGTTCCTGCCATGTCAGTTTTCGTTGCAATGATCGCCCTTCTCATTATGGTGGGTTTTGTTGCGCCAGAGACGAAATTGGTGGTGGCGATTGCAGGCATCTGGGGTATTGTGGTTTATGTGGGTGTTCAGGCACTGGGTCATTTACTTGAAAGCAGCCAGTCAGAAGATGAAGAAGGCGAAGCTTCAGAAAGCGTTACCAAAGGTGCATCAAGCACAATTGTGAAAGCAGGTATTGGGGGTTTCCTTTATCTGGAAGTGCTGGATGCATCATTCAGTTTTGATGGTGTGATTGGTGCTTTTGCAATTACAACTGATGTTGTTGTGATTATGCTTGGTCTTGCGATTGGTGCAATGTTTGTACGTTCCATGACCATTTATCTGGTGGAAAAAGGCACATTGGAAGCCTTTATTTATCTGGAGCATGGTGCAATGTATGCAATTGGAATGCTGGCAGCAATTATGCTATACACAGGTACAGGTGGGCATGTGCCAGAAGTGGTAACAGGCCTGATTGGAGTGGCGTTCATTATATGGGCAGTTCTCTCATCAATTGCCTATGAAAAAAGACAGACACAATCTTGATAAAATCCAGGGATATAACAAAACTGTTATATCCATAAAATATAATTTAGCAATGAGATAAGGAGAATAACTCATGGCAATTAGCTTAACCAAAGGTGGCAATGTTAGCTTGACTAAAGAAGCGCCAGGAATCACTAAAACAACGGTCGGTTTAGGCTGGAACCCTCGTGTGACAGATGGTCAGGCTTTTGACCTTGATGCGATCGCATTCCTTGTTGGAGAAAACGGTAAAGTACGTGCAGATAATGACTTTATTTTCTTCAATAATTTGACTTCATCTGATGGTTCAGTCAAACACAATGGTGACAACCGCACAGGTGATGGCGATGGCGATGATGAAACTTTAAGCGTTGATTTAAGCAAAGTTCCTGCTGATGTGAGCAAGGTGATTTTTGCAGTGACGATTTATGATGGTCAGACACGCAACCAAAACTTTGGTCAGGTTGGTAATGCTTATATCCGTGTGATCAATGACGCAGGCGGTAGCGAAATTGCACGCTATGACCTATCTGAAGACAGCAGCACAGAAACGGCAATGATCTTTGGTGAGCTTTATAAAAATGGCAGCGAATGGAAATTCCGTGCCATTGGTCAAGGCTTTGCAGGCGGTTTAGGGCCTTTAGCAGCCTCTTATGGTGTAGCGGTTTAAGTAAGCAAACAAGCTTGGGAAAAATAGTGTTTAGGCACTATTTTTCTTCACTTGAAGAAATAATGATAAAATAGGCTATTAAAAGAAATGTTGAATTTAATTCGTGGACAAAAAATAAAATTAAATGATGTTTTACAGGGGCAAAACGCTTTTTATATCCAGATTCAATATCAAGCCAATTTTACCCTCGACTTGGCGAGCTTTGGACTGGATGCACAATATAAATTAAGTGATGAACGTTATATGACGTTTTATAATCAGCCTAAAACACCATGCCAAGCCGTTCAGTTACTCGATAATCAGCCACAACAGAGTCGTTTCTTGGTCAATCTTGATCAGTTACCAAACACAATCCAATATCTCGTTTTAACTGCTGCGATTGATGGTCAGGCAGTGATGTCACAGTTGCAACATGCCACGATTCAAATTTTAAATTTACAATTACAGCCGATTGCTGAATTGAAATTAGAGGGGCAGCTCTTTGCTCAGGAACGGGCCACGATGTTGGTTGAAATTTATCGTAAAGATAATATTTGGCGTTTGGCAGCCATTGGGCAAGGATTCAATGCAGGTTTGGCGGCATTGATTCAACATTTTGGTGGTGAAGTTGCAGAGGAATCAGCTCCAGCGCCAATATCACAAACACAAGCTTCCCTAAATGTGACACCTGTAGCATCAAGACTTGATTTAAAGAAAAAACTCTCGCTGGAAAAAGCTGAAAAAACAGGCAATGCCTCAATTATTGATCTGACTAAAAAGTCTCTGGTTCAATTAGAAAAGAAAAACTTATTGGGTGTGACAGCAAGAGTGGCACTGGTACTCGATGCATCAGGTTCGATGGATGGACAATATCGCCGTGGTGATGTACAAAAAGTGGTGAATCGTTTAATGCCACTGGCAATTCATTTTGATGATGATGGCAGTTTTGAATGTTGGGCATTTGCACAAAAAACCACACAACTGGATGATGTCACCCTAAATAATGTCAATGACTTTATCAACACCACCCAGCGTGGCTGGAAAAACTGGCAGGTCGGTGCCCGTTATAATGAGGAAATTCCTGCCATTGAGGCCGTCATTGACTATTATCAAAGATTTAAGGATAAAACTCCGACTTATGTATTATTTATTTCTGATGGTGGCGTTGGAAATCGCAGACAAATGCAAAAAGTACTGACCAAAGCCGCAGAATTGCCTATATTTTGGCAGTTTGTGGGAGTGGATGGGCGTGACTACGGAGCTTTGGAAAAACTGGATGAAATGTCTGGACGTATTGTGGACAACTGCAATTTCTTTAGTCTGGACCGAATTGAAAGTGTTTCTGACGAGCGTTTATATGAATTGTTATTGGAAGAATTTCCCGATTGGCTCAAAGTAGCTCAGCAAAAAAATATTGTTCAGAACTGAAGGAATAGAGAAATGGCACAATTTAGTCTGGTTGGTTCACCTGAACCATTTTTACATGTATCTATGCGCCGTGGCGATAAAATTTACTGTGAAAGTAATGCGATGGTCATGATGGAAGCTCCTTTAGAACTGAAAGGACGTTTACAAGGTGGCTTAATGCAGTCATTGTTGCGCCGTTTTGCCAATGAAGAATCTTTATTTCAACAACATATCGAAGCAGTACGTGGTGATGGGGATTGTCTGCTTTCTGCCGCACTGGATGGTGATATGCAGATTTTAGATGTAGGTGCAACCCAGTACATTTTAAGTGACGGCGCATTTGTCGCAGCACATGATTCCGTGGAAATCAAGGCACGTTTAAACAACAGTATTGGTGGCGCCTTTTTTGGGAATACGGGTGGATTTCTGGTCATGGAAACCAGCGGACAGGGCCAGGTGGTGGTTGCGGGTTGCGGTACATTGTTTGAACTGGAAGTGGAACCAAATAAAGAGGTTGTGATTGATAATGGACATGTGGTGTGTTGGGACTCACGCTTAAACTATAACTTATCTGTTTCAACCTCACAAAGTAGTGGTCTGTTGGGAAACCTGATGAATAGCGTCATGAGTGGCGAGGGAATGGTGTTACGTTTTTCAGGTAAGGGTAAAGTCATTATCTGTTCACGTAATCGTCAGAACTTTCTGGCATGGTTACAAAGCAAGCTAGGCCCATCACGTTCAGGTCAGTAATTTTTTATAATGAATGATAAATCATTGAAAACGTTTATTTCACAAAGAGGAGAAAACAATGGCGATTAATCTGGAAAAAGGTCAGAAAATTAATCTTGAAAAAGCGGATGGAAGCAGCTTACAACAAATTTTTCTGGGTGTAGGCTGGGATGTTGCCAAAAGCAAGGGTTTATTTGGCTTTGGTGGTGGCAGTGGAGACATTGATTTAGATGCGTCCGTCATTCTGTTTGATGAAAATAAACAGGTTGTAGATGTGGTTTATTTTGGGCAGTTACGCAGTAAGGATGGCAGTATCGTACACTCAGGTGATAACCTGACTGGTGCAGGCGATGGTGATGATGAAGTGATTCGTGTGAATTTGAATCAAGTGCCAAGCCATGTCAAGTCATTGGCATTTACCGTAAGCAGTTTCCGTGGACAAACTTTTGAAAAAGTTGAAAATGCGTTCTGCCGTCTGGTTGATCAAAACAGTAATCAGGTGATCGCGAGTTATAAACTGTCTTCGCAAGGTGCACATACTGGCCTGATTATTGCCAAAATTTACCGCCATAATGGCGCATGGAAAATGCATGCGATTGGTGAAAATGTGAATGGACGTACCTTTCAGGAAATTGTTCCTCATGTGTTACCGTACGTTTAATAATTAAGCAACCCACTTTTCCGAGTCATAATCTGGAAAAGTGGGTTTGATTTATGCCATATTGACATGCCCGTAAATGTCATTATCCGCCCATCGGGTCTGAATTGGAAAAAAGAACTTAAACTGTTCGCGTGTTTTTAAATTGGGTTTACTCATGCATAAATCGCCTGATAAATCTGTAAAGCATCTTGTTCGGTCATTTCTCTTGGATTGTTCTGCAACAGTCGGGTTTGCAGCATGGCATCCTTTGCCAACTGTGGTAATTTTGCCTCGGCAATATCCAGTTCCTTGAGTTTCAGGGTAAGACCACTTTGATCCAGATGGTTTTGCATGTGGTCAATAAATAAATCACATAGGCCATCGGTACAGCCTGTACTGCGAGGGTCTAATAGCTGCATTAAATCTGCATAGTGCTGTTTTGCTTTTGGTGCATTGAATTTTAGCACTTCAACCAACACCAGTGCATTGCTATGCCCATGTGACAGATGGAAATGCCCACCGAGTGGATAGGCCAAGGCATGAACCGCACCCACAGGCGCATTGGCAAAAGCCTGACCTGCCAGCATTGAACCGACCAGCATATTTTGCCGAGCTTCCAGATCAGCCCCATTTTTTAACACTTTGGCAAGGTTATGGTTGAGCAGTTGCAAGGCATTTTTTGCCAGCATATCGGCATAAAAATTCTTCTTGATAGTGGATGTGTAGGCCTCAATCGCATGCACCATCGCATCTATACCTGTTGCTGCCGTGATATGGGCGGGTAAACCCTGAGTAAATGTTGCATCCAGAATGGCAACATCGGCATAAAGGATAGGAGAGACTACGCCCATTTTGGTGGTTGCGCCAGTGGTGACAATCGAAATTGGAGTGACTTCTGAACCCGTTCCAGCTGTTGTTGGAATCAGAATAAGAGGTAAGCGAGGAGCCTTGGCTTGATTAACCCCATAAATCTCACTGAGGTTTTGTTTTTGTTCAGGATGAGCAAGTAGGGCAATGATTTTGGCGACATCCATGGAACTACCGCCGCCAAAACCGATGATGACATCAATTTTTTCCTGTTTGGCGAAATCAACCGCTTCTAAAACAATATGTTCAGGTGGGTCGGCCTGAATATCGGAATAAATGATAGTCTCAAGACTGAGCTGATCCAGAATGTCTAGAATGGGTAAATGAAGCTGGTGTTGAATCATGCCTGCATCAGTGACCAGAAGCACTTTTTTATAATCATGTTGTGACAAGATGGTTTTAAGTTCCTGTATTGAACCTAAACCTGCAATAATGTTGGGAACGGTCTGGAACTGAAACTGGTTCATACGTACATCCTTATTTCTATCTTTTGACAAATCATCGTCCATACCTGACCTATGTCGCAATCATAGACAAAATGCCAACAAATTCTAATAAATACAACATTTTTATATAAGGCAACTATAGGTTTCACTGCCCAAATAAATTACCATAAGATGCTCTAAAAAGTGTAGTTTTGAGGTGATTATGCCATCCCCAACGCCCTATAAGGTGTTATGTGTCTGTTTAGGAAATATATGCCGTTCACCCACAGCGGAAGCAATTCTCAGACATTATTGTGATGCGCATGGTTTAAATGTATCTGTCGATTCGGCAGGGACCAGCAATTACCACCCAAACAAGGCACCTGATGCGCGAAGCCAGAAACATGCGCTACAGCGTGGCTATGATTTATCGGGCTTACGTGCCAGACAAATTCGTCTTGAGGATTTTATTGAGTTTGATCTGATTCTGGCGATGGACCATGAGAATTTTGACGATATTCAGTCCCTCCTGTCGAAAGCGGTACGCCAGTTTGGTGCGGAACAGATTCGCGCCAAAATCGCATTGATGAGTGAGCATGATCCTCATTTTAACCAGCAGGCAGTTCCTGACCCCTACTATGGTGGAGCAGATGGCTTTGATCGGGTTTTGGATCAATGCGAATCAAGCAGTCAGGCATGGATCAATATTCTTAAAAAGCAAATGCAGGCAGGGTAATAGGATTTTTCAACATGCATGTACAACAGCAGGTTCAACTCAAAAGTTTAAACACGCTCAATCTAAATGCCACTGTTTCGCATTATGCCCAGATCAATCATCCTGATGATGTGGTTGAGGCATTGGCATTTGCTGAACAGCAGCAGCTTAATGTCATGATTTTATCGGGTGGAAGCAACCTGTTATTACCACAGCATATTCAGGCATTGGCAATTCATTTAAATATTCAGGGCATTGAAGTTGTTGCTGAGGATGACCAAACCATCACAGTTAAAGTGGGTGCGGGACAGGTCTGGCATGATTTTGTTTTATACAGCACCCAGCAGAACTGGTTCGGTCTGCAAAATCTGGCCCTCATCCCAGGTTTGGTTGGGGCATCACCTGTACAGAATATTGGTGCCTATGGTGTTGAGGTGGGTGAGTTTATTGAGTCGGTACAGGTGTATGACCGTGAACTGAAATGCTTTGACTCCATTTTAGCCCAGGATTGTCATTTTGCTTACCGTCATAGTATTTTTAAAGACTTTCCTGATCGTTACATCATCATTAGTGTAACCTTTAAGCTGTTAAAACATGCCAGTTTAAAACTGAGTTATGGGGATTTAAAGCAGGCGGTTGGAGATGAACAAACGGCTGAGAACCTGCAAAATCAGGTGATACAGATTCGTCAAAGTAAATTGCCTGATCCCAGAGCGTTTCCGAATGTGGGCAGTTTCTTTAAAAATCCCGTTCTGACTCAGGCTGAATTTGAAAAACTTGTTCAACAATTTCCCAACATTCCGCATTATCCTCAAGCCAATGGCGATGTTAAGGTTGCGGCTGGATGGTTGATTGATCAGGCGGGCTGGAAAGGCAGGCAACTGGGCTGTGTTGGCATGTTCCATAAACAGGCACTGGTTTTGGTTAATTATGCCGATGCAACGTTGGAAGATGTGAAAAACACCTATAGCGCTGTACAAAATGATGTAAAACAAAAGTTTAGTATTCAGCTTGAACCTGAACCTGTGTTATATAGTGAGCAAGGTTTGATTCAACCCCATACTGCATAAGGAGTGATATGGCGCAAGTACATTGGATGGTCAGTTTAGTGCGGATAGCCACCATACTATTTGTGCTATTGGGCTGCTTTGTGCTTTTTTTATATTCTCCGTTTTACTCACAGCTTGTGGTGAAAGGGCTAAATTATTTTGTACCTGTTGATGTCAATGAGGTGGCCGCTGAAAGCCAGAAAGCAGCGGCTTTAAGTGAGCATGAGAATCTGGAACCTGGTTCCAACTTATGGATTGCGCGTCAGGCCTATTTAAAGTTGATGGAAAAAACCTTTGAGTCAGAAAAGCCTGAAGATTTAAGGTTGATACAGGCACGCTATAAATTGCTGCAACAAACCATTATTGATGAACAGGAAAAGGAAGAGCAAAAAGAGAAGAAAAACAATATTCCATTGTTAAATCAAAAAGCCGAGCAGGATCAGGACAGTTCAGCCGTTGTGATCAGTTCTCCAACGGATTTCTTACAAGGCAATACACCTGATAATCAGGCGCTCATGGGCAAGTATCTGGCATTTTTAGAAACCTATCCTGTTGCATTGCCTGTAAATGAGGACGAAAAGGACGAGACCAATAAAGACCTGGTTGAACTTAAAAAGAATAAAGATGATGGTTTTGAGCCTAAAAATACCTCACAGCCTTATGCGATTGTGGTGCTCGGTGGAGGGTTGACCCTTGCTGAAAATGGTAAAGATATTGTGGTGAACAACTACACACGCTTACGTCTGGAAAAGACCTTGAGTGTGGAGAAAAAGTATAACCTGCCGATTGTGTTAAGTGGTGTGGAAGCACCTTATATGCAGGCATGGTTAAAAAAGCGTGGGATTGAGGCAAAGCTGCTTGAGAATAGAAGCATGAATACCTGTGAAAATTCCAGATTCAGCTCTTTGCTGTTGCAAAAGAAAGGCGGTGCGCCTACCGTGATCCTGATTACCGATGAGTATCATATGCCACGGACACGCCGTTTATTTGCCTTGAATGGTATTGAAACCGTTCCTGTGTTTGCACCCATGCCAACCAGCTTGACCCGTTGGCGACCTAGCCAACAAAATTATGACCATAGTCGCCGTGCCAATTATGAAATGCTTGCCACGGTTCGTGATATGTTATTTGGCTCTAGTGATTGTCGGGAGATACCATAATGTCCAATATTCCTTTTTTAAATCCGACAATACTCAAACAACTGGATTTACCTGTTCCCAATCGTGAAACCACACCACAGGTTTTGGAACCACTGGATTTATCAACCACAACTGAACCCTCTAAACCTTTACAGGCCTATCGTAAGCTTTATGGCTTACACTTGCTTGACTGTGAGCATTGGCAGGGTTATGTGGAAATGCCGTTGTTCCGTTTGCATGTGCAGGTATTTCAGCCAAGACAACAAAAGATTCAGGGAACAGTCTGCCTGCTGCATGGCTATTTGGAGCATAGTGGAATCTATCAGCCGATTATCCAGGAAATTCTGGAGCAGGGCTTTAGTGTGATTACCTATGATCTTCCTGGTCATGGTTTAAGTAATGGTTCACCTGCCAGTATCCAGAACTTTGATCATTACCAACAGGTTCTACATGCAGTGTATGACGCGGTCCGTGGGGCTAAACAGTTGCCTAGACCGTGGTTGGGCATTGGTCAAAGTACAGGTGGTGCAATCTGGATGCATCATTTACTGGAGTTTGCAGAACGCCGTGAAGATCCGATTGTTGATCGGGTTCTGTTGCTGTCACCCTTGATTCGTCCCGCTAAAACCGCGTGGTGGCACAACTCAGTTGGTTTGGGTATTATTCGTCGCATTAAAACTCAAGTGCCACGACATTTTCGCCGTAATAACCATAACCCTGAATTTTTGCGTTTTGTGCGCTTAAAAGATCCATTACAACCCCGTATGATGGGTATGGACTGGATTCTGGCTATGTCAAAATGGATGCTGGAAATGGAACAGCGTCCAGCCTGTCGTATTCCTGTGTGGTTAGCGCAAGGCGCACTCGATCAAACAGTCGATTGGCGCTATAACATTGAATATATTCGCCGAAAATTTAGATTACAGACCTTGTTGATGTTGGAAGTGGGTTCACATCAATTGATTAATGAGCGTGCAGATATTCGAGCTGCTTTGACTGGATTGATTCCTGCATTTTTACATGCAAAACCAAATCACCACTATTACTAGTGGTGATTTTTTATAATCTACTGGCAATGAGCTTGTGCAGGGCTAGCCATAGGCAGGAGATTCCTATAATTCAGCAATCCACAAACCATGCCAAGAACCGTCTTTAACCACAAGTAATGAATTGTTAGACTTGAGAATTATTCTCTTAAATCAGCTAAAATTCACTTCAACCTATCTTGATAAATTTTCCGATTTTTTCAGTCTACATTTGTTGATAAGGCCCTTAAATTGTTGCAATCCCTGAATATCCAGACCCGCTTGGGTGGTTTCTACCTGTTCTATTATTCCATAGTGGGAACATTCATGCCTTATTGGAACCTCTATCTACAAGATCAGGGTTTTAATTATCAACAAATTGGAATTTTATCTTCCATTGCAATTATTACCCGTTTTTTTGCCCCCTTGATTTGGGGCTGGATTGCAGATAAATCAGGCAAGCGGATGTTACTGGTACGAATTGCGACATGGATGGAAGCCTGTATCTGGTTTGCAATTTTTGTGATTCCGAATAGCTTTCAATCGATTGCTTTATTGATGCTGGTTTTCAGCTTTTTCCAGAATGCAATTCTGGCTCAGTTTGAGGGTGTCACTTTATTCTGGCTGGGTGAAAAGCGGGCTGAGCTCTATGGTAAGGTTCGCAAATGGGGCTCAGTTGGTTTTATTGTTGGAGTATTTGCCATAGGCGCATTATTGGAAATCATTCCAATTTCAATGCTACCAATTTTACTTTTATCAGTTTCATTTTTGGCTTTTTTATGGTCATTTAGCATTAAAGAACCTGAGCATGCACCAAGCTCACAAAAGAAGCTGGAACCTTTATTGCCAATTTTAAAAAGGCCAATGGTCGCTGCTTTTTTTGGTATTGAATTTATTTTACTGTTTTCACAGGCACCTTTTTATAGCTTCTATAGTAATTTTCTGAAAGAAATTGGCTATAGCACCACGCAGATCGGAACTTTATGGGCAACAGGTGTAATTGCAGAGATTGTGATGTTTGCAGTGGCGCAAAAAGTCTTTTTTATCCGCTTTTCCTGGAGAACATTGGTTGTTATTTGCTTGATCTTGACCAGTTTACGCTGGTTGTTGGTGGGTATATTAAATACGCATTTTATTGGACAGCTTTTAGCACAATGCCTGCATGCATTTAGTTTTGGACTATTTCATTTAATTGCAATGAAAGTTATCTTCCAGAATTTCTCTGCCGAACAGCAAGGTCGCGGGCAGGCACTTTATAGCACCATGTGGGGGCTTGGCGTGGCATCGGGAAGTTTATTGGCAGGGCATTATTGGCAAATTCTATCAGGTGCCACCATTTTCTTATGTGCGAGTGTGGTTGTTCTTTTAGGCTTGATTTTGGTGGTCTGGCTGCCGAATCAAATTGAAACGACAGCACCTAAGTTAAATCAAAGCTAAAGCTGAATATTTTTATATTGTGGCATCCACGGTTGCGCCTGCTCAAGCTGTGCGGCAAGTTGAAGTAAACGGTCTTCACGCCCAAATGGTGCAATAAACTGACTACCCAAAGGCAAGCCACTTTTATTCCAGTATAAAGGCACAGACATGGCAGGTAAGCCTGTGACATTTGCCAATTGGGTAAAAGGCACCCAGCTCAAGTTTTCTTGTACCATTTTCTCGACCAGTTTACCTTGTGCAAGATAATGGGCTTTTCCAACTTTTAATAAGCCTTTTAGGATAGGTTTTTGCCAGTTAGGCATTGCAACTTCACCATTTTTGGGTGCAACTGATGCGGTGGTTGGGGTTAGGTAAAGATCATATTTTTCAAAGAAGATATTCATTTGGGTACTATACATTCCCCAATTCTCCAGGGTGTGAATATAATCTGTTGCTGTGGTTTTCGCGCCAAAGGCTGCCAGGGCATTGGAGTCAAGCTCAAAATCCTCATCGGTCGCACCTGACATGTGTTTAATTTGTGCCTGCATGTAGGAAAACTGGCTAAACCATGTGGTGATAAAGTCTTTAGCCAGTTCGAGGCCATTTATTTGCGGACGGTCTTCAACCACGATATGTCCAAGTGACTCTAGAAGTTTGGCTGTTTGCTGAACCGCTTGAATCGCATCTTTGGAAACTTTGGTGCCAATCGGTGACTGGGTATTAAATGCGATTGTTAATTTTTTCGGCATTTGCTGGATAACGTCCAGATATTTCTGGGTTGGGGATTGAATGATAAAAAGTGAGGCTTGTTCTGGACCTTGAACCGCATCCAGCATGGCGGCACTGTCCCGAACGGTTTTACAGAGTACATGTTGCATGGCCGCACCATGCATGGCTTCACTAAACTGTGGTCCCCACGGTGTACGTCCTCGACTCGGTTTAAGTCCAAACAGCCCACAATAGGAGGCAGGGATACGGATTGAGCCGCCGCCATCACCCGCTCCAGCAACAGGAACCAGACCGCCAGCCACTGCTGAGGCAGACCCGCCCGAAGAGCCACCACTATTATGCTTTAAGTTCCACGGGTTATGACATGCACCCCATGCATCGGGTTCCGTAATACCCTTGATGCCAAACTCAGGTGTATTGGTACGGCCAAAAGTCACAATTCCTGCTTTTTCCCAGCGATTGACAATTTCTGCATTAAAGTCAGGTGTATAATTGATTCTTTTCAGTGCATTGCTGCCATAGGATGTGGGTACACCTTGATATTCCTGAAACAGGTCCTTGACCAAAAAGGGAACACCTGCAAATGTGCCCGTAAGGGGTTGCTGGGCACGCTGTTTAGCCTGTTCATACATCGGGATAATGATGGCATTCAGTTTTGGATTGGCTTTGTGGGTATGTTCCAATGCCACCTGTAACAGTTCAGATGGGTGAACTTCCTTGTCCTTGACCAATTTGGCCAAACCGAGTCCGTCATATTGAATGTATTCAGAAAATTTCATGGCTTTTATCCCTAAAGCTGAACCGTTAATAACATGGAAAAATTTAAGCGTGATTGTGGATAAGAATACCTGAAAAAATGCAGAACAATAAAATAAATTTCAGGATAAAAAATATTGTGTTGATATGGTTATGATTACGGGATTTTCTTTAAAAATATGCTAATTTAAGCCAATGCAACGTTTAGATTACGACTTAATTAAATCTATGAAAAATATTTATATTATTGGATTGTTATGGGCTTGCTCAACATGGACTATGGCAGATACGGTTGTAAATGCGAAAACAGTGACACCGCAGCAAATTGCAAAAGCGAATACAATTCGTGTCACCAGCCGCCCAGAAATCATGGGCTTGTGGGGAATGGAAATTACCAATAACAAGAAATGTGTCGAATATTATAACTTTCGTGGCATGAGTGATGTGGTGATAAAAAGTGGGCAGGAGTGGTCTTATGGCCTGTATGATTATCAGCCATCTGAAGATCACAATGAGCGTTTGCCTGCACTGATTTTACAGATTAAGTATGACAATAATCAGATGGACTGTTCAGGTCAGCAACAGGATCAAACAGGTGAAGTTTCACAATACTTTGTGAAATGGGCGAATGACAATACCATTAATTTTTGTGCCAATGAAAAAGGCGAAAAGTGCTTTGCAACCTTACGCCGTGTTTTACCCTAATCAGAATCCCTTATCTCCCTCCTTTGAAAAAGGAGGGTTGGGGAGGATTACACAGTTTCAGCCTGTTGTGCCAACTGTTTTAATAAATGCTTCTCAAGATAATGGATATCCATTGCCTGTTCACAGAAATTGGCATCCTGCAAAATCAGGTCTTTATGCAGTGGAATATTGGTTTTGATTCCTGTCAAAATCATTTCATCCAGCGCCTGACGCATACGGGCCAACGATGTTTCGCGATCTTTGCCATGTGCAATCAGTTTGGCAATCATGGAATCATAGTAAGGCGGAATGCTATAACCTTGATAAATATGAGAGTCTAGACGGATACCTGCGCCACCTGGTGCATAGAAATTTTCAATTTTTCCAGGGGATGGCAAGAACGTGGTTGGGTCTTCTGCATTGATACGACATTCAATGGCATGACCTTTAACCTCAATTTCATCCTGTTCAAGGTTTAGACCTAAACCCGCAGCAATACGAAGCTGCTGTTCAATAATGTCCACACCCGTGACCATTTCAGTGACAGGGTGTTCAACCTGTACCCGTGTATTCATTTCAATGAAGAAAAATTCGCCTTCTTCAAATAAAAACTCGAAAGTACCAGCACCACGATACTGCATCAATTTACAAGCGTTGACACAGGCTTCAAGAATATCAGCACGCGCCTGTTCTGGCAGGTTTGGTGCAGGTGCTTCCTCCAGTACCTTTTGATGACGGCGTTGTAGGGAGCAGTCACGGTCATATAAATGGATTGCATGGCCATTGCCATCACCAAGTATCTGAACTTCTACATGACGGGGTTTTTGCAGGAAACGTTCCATATAAACGGTATCATCGCCAAACCACATTTCTGCATCACGCTGGGCAGCCTGTACCGATTCAAGCAGGGTATCGACACGCTCGACAATACGCATACCACGACCACCACCGCCAGCCGCAGCCTTGACAATCAATGGAAAGCCAATTTGTTTGGCTTCTGCAAGTGCGTTGTTGGGTGTTACCGCATGGGCAGAACCTGGCACAGTTGGCACCCCAGATTTCTTCATTGCCATGATTGCTGAAACCTTGTTACCCATCAGGCGGATATGTTCAGGACGTGGGCCAATGAAAATGAAGCCAGAGTTTTCAACAATTTCAGCAAACTCGGCATTTTCCGACAGGAAGCCATAACCTGGATGAATGGCATCTGCACCTGTAATTTCTGCGGCGGTAATAATGGCAGGAATATTCAAGTAGCTTTCACTACTTGCACCTGGGCCAATGCAGACCGCTTCATCAACAAAGCGTAGATGCATTAAATCCTTGTCGGCATCGGAATAAATTCCAACGGTTTTAATGCCAAGAGTTTTACAAGCCCGCGTAATTCGTAAAGCAATTTCACCACGGTTTGCAATGAGTACTTTTTGCAACATAGGAATCCCCAGACTCATTAGGCACGGTAGCGGAAAAGCGCTTGACCGAATTGAATCACTTCACCATTCTTAACCAAAATTTCTTCAATCACACCACTTTGAGTTGCCTCAATTGGATTCATGATTTTCATGGCTTCAATAATACCCAGAGTTTCACCCGCAGAAACTGTTTGGCCTACATTGACAAATGGGGGTTCACCTGGACTTGGTGCTGAATAGAAAACGCCAACCATCGGAGAGGTCTCAACCGCACCACGTGGTGTTTTTGCAGCTGGAGCTGCTGGCGCTGAAGTGATTGGTGCTGCAACAGGAGCCGCTGTGTATACAGGCGTTGGACGAGTCAGTGAAATGGATTGGTCGCCTTCCTTAACTTCTATCGCTTGTAAGTCAGATTCAATCATCAGGTCGATGAGTTTCTTGATTTTACGGATATCCATGAGTGAGCATTCCTAAATGTGTAAATTAGTTAGAAGATTGAATTTTTTCGATGGCATAATCAAGTGCAAAGGAATAACCTTTGGCACCTAGTCCACAGATCACGCCAATCGCTTTATCTGACAGGTATGAGTGATGACGAAATGCTTCACGGGCGTGAACATTTGACAAATGCACCTCAATAAATGGGATGGCAACACCAAGTAGGGCATCACGTAAGGCCACAGAAGTGTGGGTAAGGGCGGCAGGGTTGATAATGATAAATTTTATATTTTCATTTTGTGCCTGATGGATGCGATCCACAATTGCGCCTTCCCAGTTACTTTGAAAGGTATCCAGTGTCAATGACGAATTTTTAGCCTGAGCAGTGAGTTGCTGGTTAATATCCTCTAGGGTGAGATAACCATAGACTTCTGGTTCGCGCTTTCCTAGCAAGTTTAAATTCGGTCCGTGAATCACCAAAATGGTTGAGCTCATTCAGCCTGCTCCAATTCTAAAACTGCAAATATGTTTTGCAAGATGTCTGCAAAGTTTGCTTATTATGGCACAAAATTCTGCAATTTTTTTATAATTTATTTTAATCGATGAAGAAAGTTGCATACCAAGCATGCTGCATATAATGAAAACTTTGCAAGGAATTGGCAATGTTAAAATATGACAAATTTTAGGGTGTTTTGCTTTTTCATTATTTTAAACTGAATTGCCACTTTTCGTTCATGGGATTTGTGTAACTCAATGGTCAAAATCGCCAAATGATGATTTTTAAACTACATGCAAACTCATCATAAATTTCAACCAGCATGTACGATTTTGATTCAATAAGGATTAATTTTTATCTTAATTTATTGTTTTTATTTATTTTAGTTGAAATATATTGTTTTAGATTAATTTATATAGATAGCATCTGTATTAGGTTTGGAGCAGGCACAAAAGGTTTTTAAAAAGAGATTATTCGCTGAACAACCTTAAAAAATTTAGAGTTGGCAAAAATGATGATTTTTTCGTTTCGGGATGGCTGCTAATGACATAAAAATGTCCGAAAAAGATAACCCTTGTTGATTAAGATGGTGAGTACTTAAGAGATTACTTTTGATTGGCGTAATCTCTTATGGGTCTTTCAATGCTGTCTTTAATTTTAAAGACAGCTTTTTTTTGGCTATTGTTTGATGGTCTGTAATGCGGTGTGATGTATGTCAGGCAACAAACAGTTTTGAGCCTGATGAGTAACAAATTTCACGTCCTGATCAGAACCATTCCATTTCTGCATTTGTTGAAACAGCCATTCAAAGTCACTGAGCTTGGGTTCAGCACTGTCTTGGACAAAATTCCGAACAATATTTTGAATGGTATAGTATTTTTCGACATGCACTTCTGTAGAGCAGTTAAACTGAATCACATCAAACTCAATCAGCAACTGCCATATAGGCGCAAAATCTTCTAATTCCCGAAGTTCCTGCTGTGCCTTTAGAATGGCACCAGTTAATGCAACCAAAGTATTTGGATGCTGTTGTGCCCATTCCTGTGTCACGGCTAAAACCTTATCTGCCACATTTGGAATAATATCCTGGCTTGAACAGACAATATGGCTCAGTCCTTGCAGCTCAGCTTGTGTATTCCACGGTTCTCCCACACAGAAACCATCAACCAGATGATTGCTCAAGGCTTCAACCATATATGGTGGGGGCAGTGTTTTCATTGAAATTGACTGGGCCAGTTCTGGATCGGCCAGTGCCAGCCATTCCCTTAAACAGTAATGATGAATGGAATGTTTAAACACATGGGCTAAGGAAACAGTAGGATTTTGTTTGATATGGCTGAGCAGTTTTTTTGCAGATGTCTCGGCAGAATCGTGTTTTTGAATATCAAGCTTATAACAGAGTTTTTGGCTTAAACTTATAAATGCACGATTTTCACTCAATACTAAAGGGGTTTGTAAGGCAATACCAATCTGGTCTGCGCCAACCGCAGCAGCAGGTAACATGGCAGATAAACAATGCGCTGCATCCAACAGTCCAAAGGCAAGGCGATCACGTAAACTTGCCCAGGATGCTTCTTTCATCAGTGTTACATCCAGCCCAGCGTCATCAAAAAAACCACGATGTTTTGCCCAAAGCAGTGCAATACAATCAAGCAAAGGAATATAGCCAAGCTGTAATTCGGTTTTTTCCACTTTTTCTAATTCGACTAAATGACTCATCTATTCATCCTTTAGCTGGCTATTTAATTGATTGCTCAAAAGTTGTTGTGCATCGAGTAAACGGCGTGCCATTTCTCCAATAGTCATGCGATGGCTCATGGCGTTTTTGCGCAGTAATTGAAAGGCAGTATCTTCAGTTAAGTCATGCAACTGCATCAGTAACGCTTTGGCCTTTTCAATGTCTTTACGATCAGCCAGTTTAGTTTTGGCATCCTTTAAATCGGATTCTAGTTTTTTATGCTTTTTATATTGCTCAATGGAAATATCTAAAATGGTATGCAAACGACTCGGGTCAAGTCCATCTACGATGTAAGCGGTAATGCCTGCATCAATGGCCTGTTTAATTGTTTCTTTATCGGTATTTTTGGTAAATAGAACCGTGGGCAGGTCAAAATTACTGACACAATTCTCAATCACATCACGTTGTGGATGATCCATATCCAGCAGAATTACATCTGCCTGTAGATGTTCGAGTTTAAAAATATTCAGGTGATCAAGTGTAAAGCAGGCAACCACATCGAAGTCGTGTTCAATCAAACACGTTTTGATGTACTCAGCCCGAGACTGATCATCGTCAATGAGTGCAATTTTAAGTTTCGGCATAAGTGTACAGGGTCAACAGTAGATAGTTGCACATTTTAGGTCGTGCTATGAGTGGGTCTTATGGGCATTTCAACAGCAAAATATGAAAGATCCTATAATTTTTTGAAGCAAAATTAATGCCATAAAGTATGTTTTTAGTTGTCTTATTCGGTGCGATTGCCCTCTAACTTATAGGGTTTATGCGCTTTATTGTATCGCTACTTCTCTATTCAAGAAATGAAAATCTGTATTTAGCTATGGAAAATAAGTTTGTGTTCGTTTTTAGTGCATAAAAAGAGTTATTTTAAAGCAGGGTGAATTGTGCTTTAAAACGGGTCAGTGCCTGTTAAGACGGTATGAGAATCCATTGGTCTATCTCCCGATATTTATTTTATATCTATAAAGTTTATAAAAAACAAAGGTTAATAGTAATTATGTAAATGTGTTGTGTAAGTTGGCACAGCATTTGCTAATTATTCTGTAAGTCGAAGATGACTTTTTAAAATTGTAAGACGGCCAACGATGTCCGATCTGATCGGTTTGTTTACACAAGTGAATTGTGTCAGCAAAGCAGTATACGTTCAGTATGGGAGATGGCAATGTCTTTTTTATCTACAAATAAAGTAATCGTAAGCCTACTTAAAATTTTAGTTCCAGCGTCGCGAGCTCGCTCAACAGGGCGGCTCGCTTTTTTATCTGTTCTGGTGCCAGCTGCACATTATTCAATTTCGCAAAACATTTCCAGTTCTTTATCCGAATTACATGCCATGCAAATGCAAGCAATGGCGTGTGGATAAATTCTGCCTTGGTTTTGCAAATCCTTATACCAGATATATCAGCAACAACAGGAACGCAAGCAACCGCTAGCTGAATAAATAGAGAAGAATTGAGGAGAGACACAATGAAATTAGTGATGATTGGTCACGGTATGGTGGGGCACAAATTCATCGAAGCCATTCTGGAGAAAGCTGATGATAAACTGGAAATTACGATTCTTGCCGAAGAGCCACGTATTGCATACGACCGTGTACATTTGACTGAATATTTTTCAGGTAAATCAGCGAAAGATTTATCACTTGCTCGTTTCGATTTTGCCGATGCTCATGGTATCGATTTAAGACTAAACACCAAAGCCATTGCCATT
>JAXMGF010000032.1:0-19021 GCA_046347365.1 Acinetobacter sp.
TGATTTGATAAAATTCTGCACCTTTTTTATCTACACCCAGGATACCAATGTTACCCACATGGTGATGACCACAAGCATTCATACAGCCTGAGATATTTAAATCAAGTTCACCAAGATTATAGATCGTATCTAAATCATCAAAACGACGGCTAATCGCTTCTGAAATTGGAATTGATTTCGCATTTGCCAATGAACAGAAATCACCGCCTGGACAGCAAATAATATCGGTAATGAAGCCGATATGCGCGCGTGCCATGTTGTGCTGTTCTAAGGTTTGCCATAATTCAAATAAATCTTTTTGTGGTACATCCACCAGTGAAATATTTTGTTCGTGTGTGGTACGGAATTCACCAAAAGTGTACTTATCTGCTAAATCTGCAATTAAGTTCATTTCTTCAGAAGTCATATCACCAGGGGCAACGCCTGCACGTTTCAAAGAAATCGTCACAATACGATAGCCTTTGACTTTATGTGCATTGGTATTCACGTTGAACCATTGTTTGAATTTAGGATATTCAGCAAACAATGCTGTGAAATCTTGATCTTCTAAATCTTGATAATCAAATGGAGTGAATTCTTCATCTAATTTTTTCAAGATTTCAGGTTGAATCTTCAATGCTTCACGTGTGTGCTCAAATTCAGCCTCAACTTTTTGAGCAAAGACTTCTGGCGTAAGTGCTTTCACCAAAATCTTAATACGTGCTTTGTATTTGTTATCACGACGACCATGCAAGTTATAGACACGTAAAGTCGCTTCTAAATAAGCAATCAAATCTTCACGTGGCAAGAACTCACGGATTACGCTACCAATGATTGGGGTACGGCCCAAGCCACCACCAACCATGATTTTATAGCCCATTTCGCCCGCTTCATTACGCACGATATATACACCAATATCATGGAACGCCGTTGCAGCACGGTCTGTTTCTTCCAGAGCAGAAACTGCAATCTTGAACTTACGTGGCAAGAAGGCAAATTCAGGATGGAAAGTACTCCACTGACGAATCAATTCACACGTCGGACGTGGGTCTGCAATCTCACCAGCAACCACACCTGCAAACTGATCAGTCGTGGTATTACGAATACAGTTACCTGAGGTTTGTACTGCATGCATTTGTACTGTTGCTAGCTCAGCAAGAATATCAGGTACATTTTCTAAAGCAGGCCAGTTCAACTGAATATTTTGACGAGTTGAAACGTGGGCATAACCACGATCATATTCAGTCGCAATTTCAGCAATTTTTCTGAGTTGTTTAGTATTCATCAAGCCATACGGCACAGCGATACGGAGCATAGGTGCATAACGTTGCACGTACAGACCATTTTGCAAACGTAATGGACGATATTCGTCTTCTGTTAATTTTCCTGCTAAATAGCGTTCTGTTTGATCGCGAAACTGAGCAACACGTTGGTTAATCAGTTGTTGATCGAAATCCGTATATAAATACATGGCGTATGGCTAGTCATTCATTATAAAGGTGACTAGCATAGCGAGCTTTTATTCATCAACAAAATGCTTTTTTTGCATATTTAATAACGATTTTATTGATAAGCCTATCTAATTGCCACAAATAGAAAAAACTCAGACGAATCTGAGCTTTTACAATCATTTTCTAAATGAAATTAGTTCTTATCTGGCAATGTGTAAGCGATTAAATAATCACCTTTTTTCGTCCCAATGAACCATGCCCACCCGCCATAATCACCATACGGCTTGCCATTGATTTCATAGGTCATTCGAGCCGCCTGTCTACCTGCAGGTAAACGTGCTTCCCATAACTTATCGCTATTTGAAACATTGAATGCACAAAGATAATTATCTTGGGTTGCTGCAACGAACATCACTGCGCCTCAGTATCTTGTCAACCTAGAATTTTATTGAGATCGAAGTAGATCTATACAACATTCATAATAATCCAGTGATAAATATCACATATTACCTACCACTTACCCTCACCTAGACCCTGACCAATAAAGGCATATTTAATTTGTGATCGTGAGAACTTAATTGGACATGCCAATTGCGCTTCGGTTTGTTCACTATTTTCAGATAATGGTACATCGACCACCCAACCACGTTGTTCAGCAATTGGAGAAACCAATGCTTCATCAAGACTAAGACAGGTTCCACACAAATATCTAAGGTTTTAAAAAGTTGCTGCCATACTACAAAATCTTGGCTCTAAACTTTTTCTTGTAATGCTTGTTTCACCGCTTGGCGGTCTCTCAGGATCAACAACAGATGTGCCTTTGGCAAGAAGTAATGGCAATTCTAAAGCCGCTGCCAAACCCGCCATAAATTGTGGTTCTAAACTTCCGACAGAGAAATAATGCCCATCTTTGGTTTCATAATAATCATAAAAACTCGCACCATTTAACATCCCTTGTTCTGGTGCTTGCGGTGTTTGCCCTGCCAAACTTGCAGAAGCAGCCATACTGTTTAAACTTGCCACACAATCTGTCAGAAATATCAATATATTGTCCAAGACCACTACGTTGACGCTCAACAACCGCAGCTAAGATACCAATCACTGCATGCAAAAGAACCACCTGCCACATCCGCAATTTGAATTCCAAGTGGTGGTGGGCCACTATCTTGACGACCACTATGACCAGAAACACCTGCCAGTGCCAGATAGTTAATGTCATGCCCCGCACGGTCTTTATAAGTACCTGTTTGACCGTAGCCTGTAATTGAACAGTAGATTAAACGTGGATTGATCTCTGCCAGGGTGTCATAGTCCAAGCCCAAACGGCGCATGACATCAGGGACGGAACTGTTCCAAGACAATATCAAACTCTGAAATTTTATTTTTAATTAACTCAATATTTGCAGCATCTTTTAGATCAAGCGTAATGGATTGTTTATTTCGATTAAGATAACTATGCCGTGGCTTGACCACGGCATAAGGTGGCATGATTCGAACCAAATCTGGACGACTCGGGAGATTCTACATGGATCACTGCACCCATGTCGGCAAGGTACATGCTGGCAAATGGTCCAGGCAATAACGTTGAAAATCCAGAACTTTCAATCCCTTTTAAAGTGGTTGGCATAATAAATTTTTACTCAGTTTGTTTAAATTTTTCTTTATACTAGGTTCGATAAACACAAAAACAATGTCATGTTCAGCCATTTACCTTGATCGTTTCGGCAATTTAACATGTACTGAATGAGCAATTATTTTCTCGTCAACGTTACAGGGCTTGTTAATTGACCAGATATATATTGCGTTGTTGACAAAAATTTTATCAGACGAGGCATGAAACGAAAGGAATGACAATTCATTTCCGAGTTTCATAACGAAGTATGAGGAAATTTTGGTCACAACCCTACATAAAAGATATTTTTTGATGCCTTGCGTTATGTCTTGTTCATTTAGAGGCACTAAATCTCACAAGCCATGCCTTTGTATCATCTAAAAAATGTCTACTGTCGCAACTATATCTGATCAACTAACAAGCCCTTTTTATTTTAGACGGTTATTTAGGTCAATTATCGTGAATAGTAAAGAAACTGAAGGATTCAATATGAGCCGTGATACGATCAGCATCCATCGTGAATGCGGCTTTAACAGGTGTCAAACGCCTCGGCATGGACGTTGAAACATTACTTTCACATGTCGGTATTGAAGCAGAATTGCTGCGCCAACCTAAGGCCCGAATCTCCCCAGAGCAATACACCCGTTTCGTTAAAATGTTGTGGATGGTCACGCAGGACGAGCATGTGGGCTTTGATGTGCAGCCACGCCGTCTGGGTACGTTTGCTATTATGTGCCAATTGATCATACATTCGAAAACACTTGGACAAGCACTCGAACTCTCCTCACAATTCTACAACGGCTGGTGATGAATGGTCGGTGAGTCTGAACGTGACAAGCATGAAGCACGTTTAGTGCCTCACATTCCTAAAGCGCTTGACCCTGATCATTTTACGGAAAGTATGCTGATGATTTGATGACTGGCATCATGGTTAATCGAACGCCGCCTGCCACTGGAACGTGTTCATTTTGGCTATGAACGCCCTAACCACGCCGATGAATATGATGCGCTATTTTTTGCGCCTGTGATGCAATTCGATGCGCCACGTACCGAAATTACTTTTTGCTGTTCATCTTGATCTTCCGATCCGTCAAGATGAAGACCTTAGAGGAATTTTTAAAAGCTGCACCAGCGCAACTGCTGTAAAATTCAAGAACACGTCCTTCGCTCACCTCGCGCATTCGTGATGTGTTAAAGAGTCAGATCGGTGAGGAAATGCCAACACTGAATAATGTGGCCTCCAATGTTGTATTTATCACCTCAAACATTGCGTCGTCGTTTGGCTGCGGAAGGTAAAAGCTATCAAGGGGTCAAAGATGCCTTACGTCGTGATGCTGCAATTCATTTATTATTAACACCAAACCTTACCCTTGAAGATGTTGCTCAACAAGTTGGCTTTAGCGAAACTAGTACCTTCCACCGTGCCTTCAAGAAATGGACAGGTGTTACGCCTGGTTTATATCGCCAACTACACGGACAGCATTTATAAATTTTGCCATCACTCGCAGTATGTTCCAAAATGGAACATACTGAACTTTGTTCAAGTTCACCAACTTTAAAGATGTTTCCCAAATGTTTGGTAATTGCAGGGCGTTTTGTGCCAAACAACTCTGCCATCTATGCCTGACTTAACCAAACAGTTTCCTGTTCCAGATTAAGCTCTAACTGTATTCCCCGATCCTGACTGCTAAAAAACTGGATTTGACTCATGCTGTTTTCCTTATTTTATTTATGCATGCCATTTTAACGATTAAAATTGGCGAAAAACATCACACTTGCCAATGTTTATCATCATTGCACTGACACTTAAATTGAGTACACTCGAAGCACAATGATTTTAATTTAAGGCAATACAAGGAACAGCTATGAGCGAGGCCTATATTATTGATGCCATTCGCACACCACGCGGAAAAGGAAAAAAAGACGGCTCATTACATGAAGTAAAACCAATTACTTTACTCACAACATTATTGAATGAATTACAACAACGCCATCAACTCGACACATCTAAAGTCGATGATATCGTTCTCGGTTGTGTGACACCAATTGGTGATCAAGGTGGGGATATTGCCAAAACTGCTGCGATTGCTGCAGGTTGGAATGATGATGTCGCAGGCGTACAAATCAACCGTTTCTGTGCTTCTGGTTTAGAAGCGGTGAACTTGGCAGCACAAAAAGTTCGTTCAGGCTGGGAAGATGTTGTGGTTGCTGGCGGTGTGGAGTCAATGTCACGTATCCCGATGGGTTCAGATGGTGGTCCATGGGCACTTGATCCAGAAACCAATTTGAAATCGTCTTTTGTTCCACAAGGTGTAGGTGCAGACTTAATCGCAACTTTAGATGGTTATAGCCGCGCAGATGTAGATGCTTTTGCAGTGGGTTCACAACAAAAGGCCGCTGCGGCTCAAGCAAATGGTTATTTCGATAAATCCGTAGTGCCTGTGAAAGATCATGCAGGTGTAACAATCTTAGAAAAAGACGAATTTATCAAAGGGACAACCACCGTTGAAGGTTTAGCAAAACTGAATGCTAGCTTTGAGATGATGGGACAAATGGGCTTCGATGCGGTTGCATTACAGAAGTATCTGAAGCAAAAAATTAACCATGTGCATCATGCAGGTAATTCGTCAGGTATCGTTGATGGTGCTGCGGTAGTGTTATTAGCTTCTGAAAAAGCGGTCAAGGAACAAGGTTGAAACACGTGCCAAAGTACTTGCAACCGCATTGGTCGGCACGAACCCAACCATTATGTTGACCGGTCCGCACTCCTGCTGCGCGCAAGGCGCTGAAAAAGGCTGGCCTAAGCATTGATGACATCGGACCTGTTTGAAGTGAATGAAGCCTTTGCTGCCGTGGTAATGCGTTTTATCAACGAACTAAATATTCCTGCCGAGAAAGTCAATGTCAATGGTGGTGCGATTGCGATGGGACATCCATTGGGTGCAACTTCAGATTGCCATGATTTTAGGAACTTTGCTAGATGAATTAGAGCGTCAAGGTAAAAAACGTGGTCTAGCAACATTATGTGTCGGTGGTGGTATGGGGATTGCCACCATCATTGAGTTGGTATAAAAACTGGCTGCATTGATCTTGCCACGTTGGAAACACTTTCAAAAATGCTCATTTACACCTCGTAAACTGCGCTTTTTTCAAATATTTCCGCCTCGCAAGCTCTGCTTCGCCAGCGTTTTTAAGAAATAAATTTAGGACGATGATGTATGAGCGCTATTAAATACGAAAAAAACGCTGACAATATTGTAATTCTTACACTTGATTCATCGGGTCAATCTGCAAATACCATGAATGCAGAGTTCCGTGATGCTTTAGATGAAGTCAGTCAAAAACTGAAAGCTGAAACTGATCTGAAAGGTATTATTTTCCGTTCAGCTAAGAAAACCTTCTTTGCTGGTGGTGACTTAGATGAGCTGATTCAGGTACAACCTGAACATGCCACTGAATTTTTCAAGATGATTGAAAAACTCAAAGGTGACTTACGTACAATCGAAACTTTAGGTGTACCTGTTGTTGCCGCATTAAACGGTACTGCGCTTGGCGGTGGCTGGGGAAATCGCTTTAGGTTGTCATTATCGTATTGCGATCAATGATCCAAAAACTAAATTTGGTTTACCTGAAGTGACTTTAGGTCTACTTCCATGGTGGCGGTGGTATCGTGCGTATGGTGCGTCTGCTCGGCTTACAAAATGCATTTCCTTTTCTCATGGAAGGTAAGCAATTTGGTGTCGATAAAGCAAAATCTCTCGGCTTGGTACATGACACCGCTGAGAATGAACGAGCTGTTAGAAAAAGCAATTGCTTGGGTCAAAGCCAATCCGCCCTCTACAAAAGCAGCACAACAGCCGTTTGATGTGAAAGGCTACAAAATCGGGTGGCAGTCCAAGCCTCCCTGCGGTTGCACAAGTGCTTGCGATTGCTCCTGCAATGCTACGTGACAAAACCAAAGGCTGCTACCCTGCCCCTGAAGCAATCATGGCTGCGGCTGTTGAGGGTGCACAGGTGGATGTTGATACGAGCTTTGCGTATCGAATCACGCTACTTTACCCAACTGACGGTAGGTCAGATTTCCAAGAACATGATTGGTACATTCTGGCATGGTCTGAATGCGATCAAGTCAGGTGCAAGCCGCCCTGCCGATGTTGCAAAATGGCAAGCAGAAAGTCAGTGTTTTAGGTGCAGGTATGATGGGTGCAGGGATTGCCTACTCAACCGCAATCAAGGGCATTGCTGTGGTATTGAAAGATGTGTCAATGAAAATGCAGAAGAGCCAAAGCTTACTCGCAAAAATTACTTGATAAACGTGTTTCACAAGGTCGTATGACCGCTGAAAAAACGTGATCAAGTGTTAGCGCTTATTACTGCTACCGCTGATGCAGCTGATCTACAAGGCTGTGACTTAATCATTGAAGCAGTTTTGAGAATCAGGAACTCAAAGCCAAGGTGACTCAAGAAGCTGAGCAGTATTTAGCGGAAGATGGAATTTTGCATCGAATACTTCTACCTACCAATCACATTTAGCCACTGCAAGTAAAGATGCCAAAAAAACTTCATTGGTCTACACTTCTTTAGTCCAGTCGATAAAATGCAATTGGTAGAAATCATCAAAGGCAAAGAAACTTCTGCTGAAACATTGGCGAAGGCTTATGACTTTGTACAAGCAATTGCAAAAACACCAATCGTGGTAAATGACAGCCGTGGTTTCTTTACCAGCCGTGTCTTTGGTACATTCATTCAGGAAGGTATGCGCCTCTTGCTGAAGGTGTTCATCCAGCGAAAATTGAAATGGCGGCGCTCAGGCAGGTATGCCAGTCGGCCTGCGATTGGATGAAGTGTCTTTAACTCTCACTGAACATGTTGCGAGTGAAACCCGAAAGCCCTACAGGCTGAGGGTAAGGAATTACCAAAAACTCCTGTAGATGAAGTGGTTCACACCATGATTCTACGAGCTCAATCGTAAAGGTAAGGCAGCGGGTGCAGGTTTCTATGAATATCCTGAAAATGGTAAAAAACATTTATGGGATGGACTCAGTCCGCTGGACGAAAGCCAATGATATTTCCGAACAAGATATGATTGATCGTTTTTCTTGTTTGTTCAGGCACTCGATACTTTACGCTGCTATGAGGAAGGCGTTCTGGAATCAGTCATTGATGCCAATGTCGGCTCGATTTTTGGCATCGGTTTCGCCACCGTGGACAGGAGGCGCAATCCGGTTCCTGAACCAGAATGGCATTGAGAAATCACTCCAGCGTTCGAACAATTGGCGGCTCAATATGGTGAACGTTTTAATCACGCAGTTATTGAAAGACAAGGCACAGAAGAAAGAAGTGATTCAATAATCCATTTCTTTTAAAAGCGTTAAAGCTCGTATGGAACATCCGATCTGTACGGGCTTTTTAATTACTTAAAATAAAACCCCAGCAGAATTTCCGTCTAATCCATCACAAATTATGCTATAAATATCGCCATTCCGCTTTTTTATGTCCTTTGGAACTGCGCTTATGTCTGAGAAACTCTGTCCTGAAACCTCGCCGTGGGGTTTGGAAAGCACTGATCATCACTTGCATTTTAAGCTTTATCTTTATGGTGATTTTTTATTTAGCCATAAATAATGAGCTGACTATATGCAATGAATCAAAAAAGCAGCGGCAGCGGCTAAGGAAATGTCACAATCTCCAGCAAATGGCGAAGCTCAACATAGCGAGCATCAACAACACAATCACTAAAATATTCTTGTCGAAGATGATAAATCCGTGTCAAACAGGCATTCATCATGATATTCCGAGATGTTCAATGCTTCAGCAAAATCGTCAGGCGCACTGGTCGTTGAAATGAAATGGCATGAACCTGTGATGACAGTTTGAGGAATGGACGATGTTGCTGTTGTGCATAGCGAATAATATCCAACATAATCATTCGTCCAATGCCCTGCCCCCGATATTTTTGGATGACCGCCACGCGCCCAACACTATTGTTTTGCAATAGACGCGCTGTGGCTATAGGTTGATCACGATAATAAACCACAAAATGCTGTGAAATGGCATCCTGATCATCCCACTCATCCTGTTCAGGAATATTTTGTTCAACAATAAACACCAATTCCCGAATCAGTCTGGCATCTTGCTGCAATTGATCCCAATCGCCATTTTCAACGCTTAACATACCGATCTCAACACGCCTAACACTTGCAACCCAGATTTTCGACTGGCATTTGATCCTGCAACAACAATTCCAGAGATTGTTTTTCAATGCCATACATGGCTTTTAAGGCCTGAATCTGCTGCATGATGTTTGGGTCAGGCTGTTGAATATCCTTGCGTTTGGTTGCCAGAATCATCTTGTTTTTGCTGGTATGTTCCAATGCCACAAATTCAAATACCTTGGTTTCATAACCATACGCCTTGAGTAAAAGTGCGCGTAAAGTATCTGTCAGCATTTCTGCCTGCTGGCCTGCATGAATCCCAAACTGGAGCATGGGTTGCAATACTTCTGGACTCTTGAGTTGCGGCCTTAATTCTTTATGGCAACACGGCGCGCACATAATCATCGAGGCATTGAGACGAATCCCTGTATGAATAGCAAAGTCAGTTGCAATGTCACAGGCATGCAGGGCAATCATCACGTCCAGCTTTGCAGGTTGATAACTGCGTACATCCCCCTCAAAAAAATCGAGATGATGAAATCCGACCTGATCAGCTACATTTTGGCAGAACTCCACCAGATTTGAACGAAGTTCAACACCAGTAATCAGTGGTGTTTTATGTTGTGCCAACAAATAGTCATACAAGGCAAAGGTTAAATAGCCCTTGCCTGAACCAAAATCGACAATGTTCAACTCTTGCTGTGAGGCATCAATCTGTTCATAGGCATTGGAAAAGATTTCAATAAATTTATTAATCTGCTTCCACTTTCGCGCCATACTGGGAATGATCTGCCCTTTTTCATCGGTAATGCCTAGATGCTTTAAAAATGAGCTGTGCTGTTGCACATAACGATGCTTTTCACGGTTATGCTGATGTTGTTCCACTTTGGTTGCAGAAGCCTGTTTTTTCTGGATATTCAGCATGGCTTTCTTTTTATTTTTTTTCAGTTGTATATCCTGATCCAGCGTAAAGAGATTTGCCTGTTTAGACTGCGCCAATAAGTCTGCTATTTTCTCTAGCCCCTCAGCAATTGCATAGTTTTTGGTGATATCCTGAGTGGTGTGGTGATACAAACAAGATAAGGTTGCCTGCCCCTGCAACTCAATCATGCGAAAAGTCATTTTTTCCAGATCTGCCAGATCACCCTTGTACTGACTAAGAACAAGTCGTTCAAAGCTTTTATTTTCAATAGATTGCTGGATATCCAAGAAAAACTGCTGTTCCTGTTCAAAAGAAAATTTCGGCGCAAACATAGTGAAAACCTGACAAATGGAAACTAAATTCTAAAGCGTCTTACTTTAAAAGGGAAATTGCATTACGATACAGTTGTATTTTTATTCAGATGAGCTATGAATGGCTTCAACCTCCCCACTCGATTATGATCCACAGGAAGAACTCATCAATGCCTATAGTCACGGCCTGGGTGCTATACTGGCATTTATTGCCGTGATCTTCCTGATTGTGAAAGGCTATGGTTTACCTTTGGGACAATGGATCAGCCTATGGGTCTATGGGCTGAGTCTAGTGTTGTTGCTCAGCAGCTCCATGCTGTATCACTTTGCTCAGGACGAACGTAAACGTTATTGGTATAAAAAACTGGATCATACCGCCATTTATTATTTAATTGCTGGAACCTACACGCCTTTCCTTAGTATTGGTATTCCAACGGCGAAAGCACATTACCTACTGATTGCCCTCTGGATCATTGCACTGATTGGGACATTGTTTAAGCTGGTGTTTATTCACCGCTTCCAGAAAGTATCACTGGCAGCCTATCTGGTCATGGGTTGGCTGGCCGTTCTGGTGATGGATGACATGCAGCGCTATCTTTCCAGAGATGCGATACAGCTCCTGATTGCAGGTGGACTGGCCTATACGGTCGGCACATTGTTTTATGCTTTAAAAAATGTAAGATATAGCCACGCAATTTGGCATGTTTTTGTGCTATTAGGGGCAGGTTTACACTTTTTAGCGATCTATTGCTATGTATTATAAATCCATGCATCGCAGGCAGCTTGCTGGGTAAATTCCGCATTCAAAAGAAATTTTCAGGACAGGTTTTACTGTTTCCTGAATAAATCACATTAAGGTTTTGTATGTCGTCAAACGCTACGACTGTCACCACTGAAGTGGCCAGTAATTCAAAGGTACGGGTATTATTTGCCAGTCTGGTGGGTACTACGATTGAGTTTTTCGACTTTTATATCTATGCCACAGCGGCAGTCCTGATTTTCCCCCATTTATTTTTTCCAGAAAGCAGTGATGGTGCTGCGGTACTCAAATCACTGGCAACCTTTGCCATCGCCTTTATTGCCCGCCCGATTGGTGCGGCGATTTTTGGACATCTGGGTGATCGGATCGGGCGTAAAGCCACACTGGTTGCCGCCCTGCTCACTATGGGAATTTCCACTGTCTGTATCGGGCTGCTTCCAACCTATGCCCAGATTGGCATTGTTGCCCCATTGCTACTTGCCTTATGCCGTTTAGGACAAGGCTTAGGCTTAGGCGGTGAATGGAGTGGCGCGGTTCTACTTGCCACTGAAAATGCCCCAGAGGGTAAACGTGCATGGTATGGCATGTTCCCACAGCTTGGCGCACCGATTGGCTTTATTCTGGCAACAGGTTCATTCCTCCTGCTGAATGCCTTTATGTCTGAACAGGCCTTTATGACATGGGGCTGGCGGATTCCATTTATCTCCAGTGCAATTCTGGTGTTGGTCGGTTTGTATATCCGTTTAAAACTGCATGAAACCCCTGCTTTCCAGAAAGTGTTGAATAAGCAGAAAGAGGTCAATGTCCCTTTCAAAGAAGTTATGACCAGGCATTTCCCGATGTTGGTATTGGGCACCATTGCCGCAATCTGTACCTTTGTAGTGTTCTATCTCACCACCGTGTTTGCATTGAACTGGGGAACCACTCAACTCGGTTATGCGCGCGGTGATTTTCTTGGCTTACAGTTGATTGCCACGCTATGCTTTGCAGCATTTATTCCACTGTCTGCGATTTTTGCAGAGAAGTTTGGCCGTAAAAATACCTCGATTGCTGTCTGCGTACTTTCAGCACTGTTCGGATTATGCTTTGCGCCATTACTAGGTTCAGGCAACCCAATACTGGTGTTCCTGTTCCTCTGTATTGGCCTTTCCATCATGGGACTGACTTATGGCCCGATTGGCACGGTACTTTCTGAGATTTTCCCGACTTCCGTACGCTACACAGGTTCAGCCCTGACATTCAATTTGGCAGGTATTTTTGGTGCATCCTTTGCCCCTTATATCGCCACCAAACTGGCAGAAAACTATGGTCTGGGTGCTGTTGGTTTATATCTCAGTTTGGCATCCATTCTCTCTTTAATCGCATTTTTACTGATTCGTGAAACCAAGCATGATGATGTAAACAACCAGATTTAAATCTCATTTTCCAGATGATCCAAAAATAAAAAAACCTGGATCATCTGGAATACCATTTATCGGGCAGTACCCAAGCCCTCCCCGTTAAATAGATCACAACATTTTCCAAAATATTTTTTATGGTAAAATTACCGCTTCGATTTTTTTAGACGATTGTGCTATGTATGCAGTGATTATCGTTGCCGTTTTTTTGCTCAGCTTCTTATATACCTATTACCGTGGTAAAGAACGCCTGAAAGCCTCCCGACAATTATTCGACCATTCCACGTTTCTGGCACCCGTAAACATGTTTATGACGGGTTTTTCAAAACTCCCAAACCAACCATTCTTTGATGTGGCACAGTTTCCAGAACTCAAGCCATTGCAGGATAACTGGCAGGTGATTCGTGAGGAGGCCATTCAACTCCAAAGCCAGATTAAGGCGGCGGAAAAAAATAATGATGCGGGTTTTAACACATTCTTTAAACGTGGCTGGAAACGTTTCTACTTAAAATGGTATCAGGATAGCCATCCATCGGCGCAGCAACTTTGCCCCAAAACAGTGGCATTACTGGAAAGTATTCCCTCTGTCAAAGCTGCCATGTTTACTGAGTTACCATCAGGAAGTTATTTAGGCAAACACCGCGATCCTTATGCAGGTTCAGTTCGTTACCATCTTGGTCTGGTTACGCCGAACAGCGATGATTGCTTCATTGAGGTCGATCAGGAACGTTATAGCTGGAGAGATGGTGAAGCCACCATTTTTGATGAAACCTATGTGCATTGGGCGCATAACCAGACGGATCAAACCCGTATTATCCTGTTCTGTGATATTGAACGTCCGATGAAATGGGGCTGGGCACAACGTTTCAACCACTGGTTTGGACGCAATGTCATGTCTGCGGCAAGCTCACCCAATGATGATCAGGACAAGACGGGGTTTATCAACCGCATCTTTAAATATGGCTATGCAGTACACCATTATGGTCGTGGCTTAAAGCAACGTAACCGCCGTCTATACTATGTGTCTAAATGGCTGCTGTTTGGCATGATTATTGGACTGATCTTGCTGCCGAGCTTTTTATAATAAATTTTCAATGAATAAAAAAGAGATGCAATGACATCTCTTTTTTATGGCCAAACCAATCTTATTGATTTGTCTGAGGTGCTTGAACACTCGCTGTTTGCGCTGCCATGTCTGCCGCCTGAACAGCCGCCTCACCAATCAAGGCAATCTTGGCTTTTTCCTGACTTTTTGCTGAAAGCGCTGGATTTGATGCCACAATACGGTTGATATTGGCAGAGTTTGCAGGCGCGATTGCCACAGTTTGTAAAACGATTGGACGATTGCCTGTATCACCGAGGATATAACGAACTCCTGTGCGCGGACTGATGATGGTGGTGACATCACGCTTTACCTGTGCCTCTGCGGTGGTATTACCCTGTGCAGCAAGTACCTTGTCTAGAGTAGTTGTTTGTGGTGCGTCTTCCGCAACTGCAAAACCAGAGACTGCCGCACTTGCCAAAATCAAAAGTTGTAATGTTTTTTTCATTGCTTTCCCGCTTTTCATACACATTCAATCAAGAATATTAATCCCAATAATCTAACTATAAAGCCAGTTGTGACTCAAGTTACTTCTCGTAAAAAAAAGCAGGACTTAAGTCCTGCTCTTCATAACAGCTAAAAATCAGCCTAAAACTAGATTTTACCGTGACATTGCTTGTATTTTAGACCAGAACCACATGGGCATGGTGCGTTACGGCTTTCTGGAACTGCGAACTGGGCATTTGCCAATGAACGGTCTGGTTCTTCAGAAATGGTCACTTCACCTGTTAGACCATCAACGTCATCATGTTCAAAAGAAAGACGCATTGATTCGGCCTGACGTTGCTGTTGAGCCTCTAACTCAGCCAGTTCTTCAGCGGTCGGAACATGGACACGGGATAAATCCGTCACCACGTCAGACTTGATAATAGCCAGCATATTCACAAACAGGTTGAATGCCTCTTTCTTGTATTCCTGCTCAGGGTTTTTCTGTGCATAGCCACGTAAATGGATACCCTGACGCAAGTAGTCCATCGCCGCCAGGTGATCTTTCCAGTGACGATCCAGTGAGTTCAGCATAAAGTGACGCTCAAGCATCGCCGCCGACTCATCACCCATCTGTTCACGGCGCTGACGGTAACGGCTGATCACCTCATCAGAGATACGCTCAATCAACCCCTCTTCATCCAGACGACGGTCTTGGTCCAGCCACTGCTGAACAGGAAGCTCAATGCCTAAATCGGTACGCAGGGCATTTTCCAGACCAGCTATGTCCCACTGGTCATGAATCGACTCTGGTGGAATAAAGTTCGCAATCACGCCTTTCACCACTTCATGGTGCATTTCTTCAATGTAGGCCTGTAGTGTGCTTTCCGCCAGAATCTCATCACGCTGCGAATAGATAATCTTACGCTGTTCATTATTGACATCATCATACTTCAACAGGTTCTTACGAATATCGAAGTTACGTGCCTCAACCTTGCGCTGTGCATTTTCAATGGAACGGCTCACCATCTTGTGCTCAATGGATTAATTTTCCTGTAAGCCCATTGCACGCATCATCGCCACCACACGATCACCCGCGAAGATACGCATCAGGTCATCTTCAAGCGACAGATAGAAACGCGACACACCAGGGTCACCCTGACGGCCCGCACGACCACGTAGCTGGTTATCAATACGGCGTGATTCATGACGTTCAGAACCAATGATGTGCAGACCACCCGATGCCAGAACATCTTCATGGTCTTTTTCCCACTGTGCCTGCAAACGTGCTTCATCTTCAGGGGTTGGGTTTTCAATTTTCGCCAGCTTGGCTTTCCAGTTACCGCCGAGCAAGATATCCGTACCACGACCCGCCATGTTGGTGGCAATGGTCACCGCATTTGGACTACCCGCCTGTGCAATAATATCCGCCTCGCGCTCATGCTGTTTGGCGTTCAATACTTCATGGTGAATCCCAGCCTGCAACAGTTTGGCAGACAGGATTTCACTGGCCTCAATGGTGGCTGTACCAATCAGGATTGGCGCAACACCCTGCTGACGGATATTGGTGATTTCCTCAATAATGGCACTGTATTTACCATTACGGTTTAAATAAATCAGGTCATTGTGGTCCTGGCGCACCATTGGACGGTGGGTTGGAATAATCACCACATCCAGACCATAGATTTCCTTCATTTCCGCTGCTTCAGTATCGGCAGTACCCGTCATACCTGAAAGCTTTTTATACAGACGGAAATAGTTCTGGAATGTTGTGGTTGCCAGCGTCTGGTTCTCAGGCTGAATTTCCATGTTCTCTTTGGCCTCAACGGCCTGATGCAGACCTTCCGACCAACGGCGGCCAGGCATGGTACGACCCGTGCTCTCATCCACAATAATCACTTCTTCTTTTTGAGTCTGTGGATTAATGCCAATGATGTAATGCACGTTCTTTTGATAGAGATAATGGGCACGAATTGCGGCAGTCACATGGTGCACCAGATTCAGGTTTGCCGCTGAATACAGGCTTTCACCTTCCGCCAGCAGCCCCATACGAATCAATTCCTGTTCAACGGTTTCATAACCGATTTCAGTCATTTCAACTGAACGCTGTTTTTCATCGACCCAAAAATGTCCACCATCGGCCACTTTTTCTTCTTTCTGTGGACGTAGTTGCGGTGGAATGCTGTTGATTAACTGGTACAGATGGGAAGAGTCTTCACTCTGCCCTGAAATGATCAATGGCGTACGCGCCTCATCAATCAGGATTGAATCCACTTCATCAATGATGGCATAGCTGAGACCGCGCTGTTTTTTCTCTTGCAGAGAAAACACCATGTTGTCACGAAGATAGTCGAAACCAAATTCGTTGTTGGTCCCGTAGGTAATGTCTGAATTATAGGCCTGTGCCTTTTCGGCAGGCATTTGCATGGAGTAAATTACCCCAATGCTTAAACCTAAAAATTCGAATAAAGGACGGTTTAACTCAGCATCACGTTGTGCCAAGTAGTCGTTCACGGTAATGACGTGAACACCCTGACCACTCAAGGCATTGAGGTAACAGGCCAGTGTACCCATCAGGGTTTTACCTTCACCTGTACGCATTTCGGCAATCTTGCCTTCGTGCAGGGTGATACCACCAATCAACTGCACATCGTAGTGACGCATGCCCATAACACGCTTTGCCGCTTCACGGCACACCGCAAAGGCTTCAGGCAATAATTTATCTAGACTTTCACCGTTCTGAAAACGTTGTTTGAATTCTGGAGTTTTTGCAGAGAGGTCTGCATCGCTAAGAGCAGATATCGTTGGTTCAAGCGCATTGATTTGTTCAACAATTTTACGCATGCGTTTGAGCTCACGCTCATTTTTTGTACCGAAGATACCTCCGATCAGACTTGCCAACATGAATAAACTCTCTAATCCTGTTTGTTATAGGGTTTGTCGTAAAGATCAACAAACTCTAGGTCGGTTAATTTTTTCTTGGTTGTTATTATGGAGCCAGAAATAAGAACTACAAGTGCTTTGCATCCAAACAGGTAAAAAAATCTGCGAGGCGATTCTGACAGGCATAACCAAAGAGCGTTAATGTAGCAAATTTGCATTTAAGTTACATCGATTTGCCTATGAAATTCTGATCATTTTTTATCCTCAACACCTCACCTATATATGAAAAACTTATAATCAAATAAAAAAACAATGATTTGATTCATATATAAATTGGCGCATAGTAAGAAGACACAGCATCAGATAAGCAGAATGAGGAGACCAAGAATGAGCTTACGTTTAGGTGATATTGCCCCAAATTTCCAACAAGAATCAAGCGAGGGCATTATTGATTTTTATGAGTTTCTAGGGGATGACTGGGGAATCCTGTTTTCACACCCAGCAGACTACACACCTGTCTGTACTACTGAGTTGGGTTATACCGCCAAGCTGAAAGATGAGTTTGCAAAACGTGGCGTCAGGGCAATTGCACTGTCTGTGGATGATGTTGAATCACATAAGGGCTGGATTCAGGACATTAACGAGACCCAGAACACTACAGTGAATTTCCCGATTATTGCAGATAAAGACCGCAAGGTGTCTGAGCTTTATGGTTTTATCCATCCAAATGCCAGCGAAACCTTAACGGTACGTTCCCTGGTGATTATTGACCCGAACAAGAAAGTTCGCCTGATCATCACCTACCCTGCCTCAACAGGTCGCAACTTTAATGAAGTGTTGCGTGTGGTGGATTCACTGCAACTGACTGACAAGCATAAAGTGGCAACACCTGCCAATTGGCAACAGGGTGAGGATGTGGTGATTGTGCCATCCCTGAAAGATGAACAGGAAATCAAGCAACGCTTTCCTAAAGGTTATACAGCAGTGAAACCTTATTTAAGACTGACACCACAGCCTGAGTAGGGTGGGATGGCAATCCCACCGTTTGATGAGGTACTATTTTTAAATCTCATGATTTCTTTATCGGGACGATTACCATCGTCCCCTACTTGGTATTTTCCAATCAATAGGCTATAAGAATAATTCAACTCCAAACACAACAAAAATCACCATGATCTACAATATCCATCATCTCACTTGTGGCAGCTTCTGCCCTGTTTGCGCCCCTATGTTTGGACAAAAAGGCTGGAAAGCCCATTTAGTCTGCCACTGTCTACTGGTTGAGACTGATCGGGGGCTGGTCCTGATTGATACAGGTTTGGGTACACAAGATTATTTACATACTCAACAACGTCTAGGCTCATTGCTGACCAAATTCGGCGCGATTGTGCCCGATATTCATTTGAGTGCTTTCCACCAGATTCAACGGCTTGGTTATAGTCTGGATGATGTAAAACACATTTTTGTTTCACATCTTGACTTTGACCATGCAGGCGGAATTTCAGATTTTCCAAATGCAACCGTGCATGTATTGGCCTCTGAATTTAATGCCACTCAATCTTTATCACTCAAAGGGAAAAATCGTTACAAAACAGAACAGTTTAAATATCACCGTTACTGGAACTTTGCTGAACAGGCTGATGGTGAAGCATGGTTTAATCTGCAAAAAGTCAAGGGATTACCTTTATTTCAGGATGAAATCCTGATGGTTCCCCTGATCGGTCATACGCTTGGACATAGTGCGATTGCAGTCAAAAAACAGGATGGCTGGATTTTATTCTGTGGAGATGCCTATTTTTCCCATTTGGAACTCAACCCTAAAAACAGGTTAAGAGCATTGGACTTTACAGAACGATTACTGGCTGAGGATAACCAACAACGTTTACACAATCTGAAGCACTTACAATATCTGGCTCAACATGAACCGAGTATTGAGTTAATTTGTGCACATGACCCAGTTGAATTCAATCGTTACCAATAATATGCATAAGATACTGATTACTATTATTTTCATATCATCCCT
>JAXMGF010000033.1:0-18645 GCA_046347365.1 Acinetobacter sp.
GACCACATCATGAAAATTAAATGCACCCTGCTCACTGTACATTTGCGACTGGAACACCACCTGTAGCAATAGGTCACCCAGCTCATTGCGGATTTGATCTACATCGCCCTCCCGAATGGCCGCCTCTACCTCATAGGCTTCCTCAATCGCATAACGGGTCAGGCTTTCAGGTGTTTGCTGCTGATCCCATGGACATTTTTGTCTTAATTCCTGCATGATTGCCAATAACTTTTCCATGATGATCTCCAAACCAGGTACAGCTAAATTGTTGCAGCAGCAAACTGCTTATGCGTAATATACACGGATTCAAAAAATATCAAGATAAAGTAAGGGAAAGCAATGCAACAGAGTGTGTTTATTAGTGGGGCTGCACAGGGAATTGGCGCTGAAATCGCGCGTTTATTTCACAACCACGGCTATAAAGTGGGCATATACGATATTAATGAGGTACAGGCACACGCTCTGGCCAAAGAACTGGGCGAAAATGCCAAAGCGGGCTATCTAAACGTCAGCAATTATCGCCAGTGGCAAATGGCACTACAGGAATTTAAAAACTGGGCGGGTGAACTGAATATTTTAGTGAATAATGCGGGAATTCTATATTCTGGTGCATTTGAAAACACCCCCATTCAATCCCATCACAATACCATCGACATTAATGTCAAAGGGGTTTTAAATGGCTGTCATGCTGCATTAAACCATCTACAAAAATCCAGTTTTGCCCGAGTGATTAACCTCTCATCAGCCTCGGCAATATATGGGCAGGCCGATTTAGCCTCCTACTCCGCCAGTAAGTTTGCGGTTCGTGGTTTAACCGAGGCACTGGATGTGGAATGGCAAAAATATAATATCCGTGTGCTGGATGTCATGCCGTTATTTGTACAAACCAACATGGTCAAAAATATGGATGCAGGTAGTATTCAAAATATTGGCGTGGATTTAACTCCTGCCGATGTGGCAAAACAGGTGCTGCACTTGGCCCAGCAGAAGAATCATGCGCTGATTCCAACCCATACGCCAGTAGGGATAAAAACCAAACTGATGTACCAGCTTTCCAGTATCAGCCCCCAGTTTTTAAATCGACTTACCAATATCTTTCCCTATCTAAACGTTAATAAAAAGGGACCTCAACCCTGGTTAAGCCCCTCACTTCTTGTTACCGAATTCATCAAATACATGATATGTCTGCTGATCAACCTCCATCACCGCATCTAAATATCTACCCCGTGGTTGATATTTACTTTGCGCGGGGTATCACGATCATCCCGTCATGAATCTGCCGAAATTAGTTGCCTTGAACCAAACGTCTTGCACTGATAATGCCTGGCTGCTGCTCTAAACGCGCCAACAAACGGGACAATTGCGCCAAACCTTTGATCAATCAGCAGTTTCATGTTGGCAATGCCATCCGCTTCAGAAATGGTATTCACCTGACGGATATTGATCTGATCTGAGAAAATCACCTGGGTTAGATCCTTGAGCAAGCCACGACGAGATCATAGGCCTCCACCACGATTTTGCACACTCTGACCACGGGTTGGCTGCATTTCCCAGTCCGCCACCAACTGCACGCTCAAGTTCCTGTGTGGTCATAATACGGATATAATCAGGACAGGCAATCTTGTGGATACTCACCCCACGGTTTAAAGTGATATAACCACCAATTGACTCACCATGTACAGGTTGACAACACTGTGCAATATGCAATTCCACATTATCCAAACCATCGATCAAAATCCCGTGTGCTGAGAGCGTATGGCTGGCACGTGGATTTAAGGCAGGTTTTAAAACCAGTTCAGGCTCATCTTGATCCAAGTGCATCTGACGATTGACTTGATTCATCAAGGCATGGAGACTGATATCACCACTGACCAAAGCAACTAAAATATCATCGCCAGATTTCAGATTAAAGTGAGATGAATAGTCTTTAAGATCGATGCTTTTAGGGTGAATTGCTAAGCGTGCTAACTCTTTATTGAGTAACTCACGCCCCACCTCAACATTCTTACTCCGATCTTGCTGTCTAAACCAATGGCGCAACTTGTCACGCGCACGAGCAGTTTTGATATAACCTAAAGAGTTCACCAACCAATCACGGTTCGGTTCACGATCTTTTTTGGTTAAAATCTCAACCTGTTCACCCGTTTTCAGCGTATAAGTTAATGGCACATAACGTTGATTGACACGTGCTGCATAACACTTATTACCTACCTCAGTATGTACATGGTAAGCAAAATCTAAAACCGTCGAACCTCGAGGCAATTCTTTAATATCACCATCACGACTAAACACATAGATTTTTTCAAAATTTTCAAAATCTTGAATTTGATCTATACCATTTGACTCTTCATCTTCGCCATGGGGTGTGGTTTCGGTACGCTCTTGATAATGTTCCAATACCGCACGTAAAGAATGTAGACGATGATTAAATGAATGATCGGTATTTTTTGCACCTTCTTTATAATTAAAATGCGAACAAACGCCCAGTTCGGCTTCGTTGTGCATCTCGAAGGTACGAATTTGTACTTCTAAAGATTTATTTTCAGCAATCACTGCCGTGTGTAATGAGCGATAACCATTGGCTTTTGGATTGGTGACATAGTCATCAAATTGGTTCGGGATATGACGCCACAGCTGATGCACAATACCTAAAGCGTGATAACAGTCTGGTACACTTTTGACCAATACACGCACTGCACGAATATCATAAAGCTGATCAAAACTCAGATTTTTACTTTTCATTTTTCGATAAATCGAATAAATGTGCTTCACTCGTCCAGTGATTTCCGCCTGAATATGATGCATACCCAGTTCAGTCTTTAGCTTATCAATCACAAACTGAATATATTGCTCTCGCTCTAAACGTTTTTCATTCAGCAACGATGCAATTTCTTTATAACGCTCAGGCGCCAAATAACGGAAAGCGAGATCTTCTAATTCCCATTTTAGTTGTGCAATACCTAAGCGATGTGCAAGTGGTGAATAGATCGTTAAAATCTCACGTGCAACGCGTTCTTGGCGTTCTTTACTTGCAGTGGCTAATTCACGTAAAGCATAAGTACGTTCAGCCAATTTGATCAAAACAACGCGTACATCTTCTGTCACTGAAATCAGCATTTTATAAATGCCGTTTAAATGCTCACGCTGATTGTTATTAAAATGATCTTCTAAACGTTTATTTTTTTCAATCAATTCAGAGAGCTTACCCATCGCAAGCGTGCCTTGTACAAGACCAAGCACCTGTTCGCCGAATTGTTGTTGAATATCCTCTAAAGTAATTAACCCTTCGCGCACACTTCGATACAACACTGCCGCTGACAATGTGTCTTCATCAACATGTAAATGCGCCAAAATATCAGCCATACCAATACCTGTACTAAAAGTATTGCTACGATGATGAACCGTGGTTTCTAATTCTTTTGCCAAGGTCAGCTCTGCAACTTTTTGAAGTTGCTTTAGCTCTGCCCCATCCAAAATATCACGCACTCGATCTAGCCAAGAGACCAGACCACTTTGCGCTTCAGCGGCATGTTCTACAGTCGTTTCCTCTGACAACTCATGGAGTCGTCCAGGTAACTGCTCACGTACTGTGACCATACCATTCTCCTCTGGATATGTAACTCATTCTCTAATCGTTTATCTCTTGGGTCTTTTCAAATTGCTCATTTTTTTCAAATAAGGCAATTGATTCAACATGCTCAGTATGGGTAAACATGTCCATGACTGCCGCTTTTTTAAGTTGATAACCATATTGTGCCAGTACACCCGCATCCCTTGCCAGCGTTGATGGATTACATGAAACATAAACGATTCTTTTTGCTCCAAAATTAGGTACATATTGCATAACCTCAAACGCACCTGATCGAGGAGGATCAATTAATAATGCATCAAATCCCTGTTTTGCCCAAGAATGATGCGAAAAGTCTTTTGTTAAATCTTGTGAAAAGAACAATGCCTGAGACAATTGATTTGCTTTCGCATTTTCAGTTGCCCGTTGTACCATCTCATCACTTGCTTCAACACCAACGACCTGACCTGTCTCACCAACACAACGTGCTAAAGGTAAGGAAAAATTACCCAGTCCACAAAACAAGTCGAGCACTCTCTCCCCTTTCTGTAAATCTAGCAATTCACATGCCAAGTGAATCATCTTTGCATTTACACCGCTATTCACCTGAGTAAAGTCTAAAGGTGAAAATGCAAATTTAACCGCAAACTCATCCAGACTATAGTGCAAACGCATCGGTGCTTGAGCATCATCAACACGATGTAAACTATCTGCGCCTTTAGGTTGTAAATACAACTGCCAATCCTTTAGTAACGCAAATTGACGTAATTGGTTGACATCCGACACATTTAATTCATCCAAGTGGCGAATCAATAATGCTGTCTCGGTATCACCCATTGCTAATTCTATATGACCAATGTGGGCTTTGCCTGTTAGACTTTCGAGTAGTTTTCTCAACTCTACTAAACTTTCGGACAACTGCTGATCAAGAACATGACACTGCTGAATCGGTGTTAAATGATTACTGTGATGCTCACGAAAGCCCATCACCAAACGATTTTGTTTCGCAATATAGCGAACGCCCACTCGAGCACGACGGCGATAATCTATTTTTTCAGAGCGGATTGGATCTAACCATTGCTCTGGTTGTAAACCAGCAAAATGTTGTAAATGTGACTTCAATACATTCTGTTTTAATAAAATCTGTTCATCTGGATGAATATGTTGCAAGCTACATACCACACACCCCAAAATGTGGACAGATCGGATCAATTCGCCCCTCGGCGGCATCACTTTCCAGCCTGAGCATTTCAGCCTCTTCCAGACGGGTGGTTTGGTGGGTAATCTTGGCTTGTACTGTTTCCCCCACGAGCGCATAGCGGATAAAACACTTTCTTGCCCTGCTTTTCTCTGGGATGGTCTGGATGCGTACCATAATGTGCAATCCCTCGCCCCTCATGAGAAAAGCTTCGATTTGAAAGGTATATGTTGGATATTGAGCTGGGCGCTGTTTCGCTTTATGTTTCAAAGATCAACCTAGTTTTTGGCGCAAACGTATTTGCGATGAATCCTGGTATATTGCGATGTCTGCCGCCATACCTGCTGCAAAATTCTGTTTGTTGTGTCTGTAAAAAATAATCCGGCTGTCGCCTGAATCCATTGCTGAATTTGCTCCTGTAGATTCAATTGACCCTTTAGTAATAGCCAGCGCAGATAGACCAGCCATGTGTTGAGCACATCACCTTCACAATAACTGGTGAGTTTCAGCCATTGTTCAGTGCGTACATATTCAGGCACATGATAGCCCGTTTCATCACGCTTTCAGGGAATCCCAACAGACAGGCAATGTCATCCAGCTTCTGGAAATTACGCCCATTAAACATCGCCATCACATCCATCGGTCAACATGGCGATGATGGTAACGGTTCTGGTAATTGTTAAAGCGCTTCTGGTTATCAATTTCACCCTGATCAAACAGACTTGGCACAGAAAGTCCATGATACATGGTACGGAACAGAATCACAGGCAAGTCAAACTGCGAGCCATTCCAGCTCGCAGTGTCGGCTGCTTCTTGTCAAAAATGGACAGGAATTTTGTCAGCATTTCAGCTTCTGTACTTTGCTCCTGACTAAATGAAAACAGGCGGAAGCCCTTTTCATCAATCCATAAACCTGAAATACAGACAATTTCATGTAGGGGCAAACGCTGAAACTCGCTACCTGATTCCTGACGGCGGATTTTGATCAATGCCTGTTCTACATCGGCTTCAGGCAAGTCAAGGTGATAAAGATGAGCACCCGCCTTAAGTCAGTCAGTGTTTCAATATCAAAAACTAAAGTCGGAAAACGCAAGCTCATCATTCAATGTAATCAGTTAGGTCTAATCTTCATCTTGAACTGAAAACAGCCCTGTTGACAAGTAACGATCACCACGGTCACAGATAATGCACACAATCACGGCATCTGGGTGTTCTTCAGCAATTTTGGTGATGCCCAAACTGCGCCACCAGAGGAAGTACCCTTTAATGCCTTCAGTACGCGCTAACTTACGCATGGTTTTTCTGCTTCAATCTGTGGAATATCAATAATTCGATCCACACGACGACGATCAAAAATAGTTGGAAGATATTCTTCAGGCCAACGGCGGAATTCCCGCAATACTCGCTCCATCTTCAGGTTGTAAACCCACAATCTGAATGTCTGGATTTTGTTCTTTTAAATATTTTGAAACCCCCATGATGGTGCCTGGTGCCCATCGAACTCACAAAGTGAGTAATTTTTCCGCCCGTTTGCTTCCAGATCTCAGGTCCAGTTGTGAGGTAATGCGCCTCTACATTGTCTGGATTACCAAATTGATTTAGGACAAAACCTTTGCCATCAGCCTGCATTTGTAAAGCTAAATCGCGTGCGCCTTCCATACCTTGCTGTTTAGTCACTTCGATTAACTCAGCACCATAAGCCAACATTGCATCTTTACGTTCTTGGCTCATGTTATTCGGCATGATCAGCTTCATTTTATAACCACGCATGGCTGCAACCATGGCTAAAGCAATGCCAGTGTTACCGCTAGTGGCTTCAATTAAAGTATCACCAGGTTGAATTTGTCCACGTTTCTCTGCTTGAACAATCATGTTATAAGCAGGGCGATCTTTGACTGAGCCAGCAGGATTATTACCTTCTAATTTCGCTAATACGGTAGCTTGAGTATGACTTGCTAAACGTTGCAAACGCACTAAAGGGCTTTTACCGACATAATAATCTAGTAAAAATTCATCTGCTAAAAAATCAGTTTGCGTATTCGTCATGATCGACACCGATATTAAGGTGGCGACTATTGTATGAAAAAATAAGAAATACTGCACCTTTTCACTATGCTTTTTATTGGCTAGCCCGTACCTCTGTTTGCCACAAAGCATGCTAAGATGTTGCACAGAATGATAAATCTGACCGCACTATGTCAAATTTCAATAAAATCCTGTCAAAACGCTTACGGCTCAATCATGCTTATGGACAATTGATTGCACTTATTTTAGTGCCGATCGCAATTTTGACAGGTGTGGGAATTTTCTGGGTTTTATCTGAAACCACCAATGCAGCCAAACAACAGCAACGCTCCGATGCCTCCGCCATTCTGGCGCGCTACCGCCAGACCGCGAATGAGCTGTTACAACTGGTGCAGCAATATCCTGACCAATATGACCGTGCCCAAAACATTATGCAGAAGATGTTTGATGAGCGAAACCTGCAACGGGCGGTCCTGATTGACAACAAGGGGCAGACCTACTTAAGCGTGGGCTACCAGAACAATCGCTTCTGGCCAACTTTCCCTGACAACAGTAATTTCTTTGGCCCGATTCCACACAACCACAACAGTATTTATGGTGCCAAACTGGATAACAGCAAGCCCGATTCAGTCTGGTTAGTGATTGAACTGGACAATCAACCACTGGAACTGACCCGTTATAAAATCCTGCTTTCACTGGTAGCGACAGGGCTGACTACCCTGATGATTTTACTATTTTGCCTGAATGTTTTTTCACGGCGCTGGCTGGCACCACTCTATGAAATCCGTATGCAGATGCAGCGCCTGAATGCCGATACACTGGATCAGCATATTGTGGTGAACAGTACAGGCGAGTTACGCCTGCTCCAGCGAGACATTGCCAATGTGGTTAAACGTCTGCATTTTAGTTTTCTGGAACTTAAAGAACATACCGAACAAACTGAGGAAGACTTACGCCGCACACTGGATACGCTGGAAGTTCAGAACATTACCTATCGTCAGGCACGCGATCAGGCGATTTCGTCAAATCAGTCCAAGTCCGTCTTTTTAGCGAATATCAGCCATGAACTCAGAACGCCATTAAACAGTATTGACGGTTTTATTCACCTCTTACTTCGTCAGCAAAACTTAACTAATGAACAGAACCTGTATCTTCAAACTATTCGTAAATCTTCAGCTCATCTTTTAGCACTCATTAATGATGTCCTCGATTTTTCTAAAATTGATGCGGGCAAATTAGAGCTCGAAACAGCGCCATTTGATTTGGAAGAAGCTATTTTTGATGTGATGGACATGCTTTCGCCCTTGGCCGCACAAAAGCATATCAATATGGCGTTTTATTATGCCGAGAACATCCCACAGCATGTGATTGGTGATGCGCTACGTTTCAAACAAATTCTGACCAACCTGATTTCCAACGCCATTAAGTTCACTCCAGATGGTGAGATCATTGTCCGTGTCATGCAGATGATGATATTGGACAATGCCTACTGCACTTTGGTGTACAGGACAGTGGGATTGGTCTCAGCGGTACTGACAAAAAGCTGTTTGAATCATTTCCCAGGAATTGATGCCTCTGTTACGCCAGTTTGGTGGAACGGGACTGGGCCTGGCAATTTCCAAAGCGCTTGTTCACCTGATGCATGGCCAGATTGGCTTTGAGGATAATCAGGAACGTGCACCAACCGAAAAAGGTTCAACCTTTTGGTTTACGGCTGTTTAAAGTGGATGAACAAGATGAAATTGTTGAGCATCCACATTTTTGATCATTTACAAGTGGTCTCTTACCTTGCCCATCCTGCCACGGCAAGTGTGCTTCGTTCATATTTAGAAAACTACCGTGTCTCACATATCGAAACACAATCAATTTTGGATTTATTCAGTCGTCTGAACCATTTAAATCAGCAAGAATACATGGCTCATTGTCGATCACAGTGGTGACACAGAAGCACTATAAAAGAAATTCGTCAGCATTTACCAAAGGAAACTTAGCTGTTTACGGTTATCAAATGAGCCTTGAGCCAAACATGCTGAATGAATACCGTGCCCGTCCACTGTATCAGCCCTTAAGCCGCCGTGAACTGGTGCAGTTGCTGGGCAATCAGCCTGTGTTTGAACAGGAATCTGAGGATTTCAATGGTCAGGGCTTACACGTATTGGCGGTTGATGACCATCTTCCCAACCTGATTGTACTGGAAGCATTACTTGGTGAATTGAACGTCACCACTACAAAAGCGCTCAGTGGCCAGAAAGCGATTGACATGATTCAGCAGCGGATTGAACAAAAGCTGCCACCCTTTGACCTTGTGTTTATGGACATCCAGATGCCTGTCATGTCTGGAATTGATACCACCCGAGCCATTCGCTCGCTTGAGTCAACGCTGGATATAGGCATGCAACTTCCGATTATTGCACTGACCGCACATGCACTGGCCGATGAAAAACAGAAATTGCTAAAAGTGGGTATGAATTATTATGTAACCAAGCCAATCCAGATGGAACAGATCATTCAAATCCTGACCCATTGGACCAAAAATAACTTCTCTTCTCAGCCTTTCAATACTGAGCAGAAGCACCCGACAGAATCAATTGATCCACAGATTTTAAACTGGCAACAAAGCATTCAACTCGCTGCGAATAAAGAAGAACTGGCACAAGACTTATTAAATATGTTGGTGGATAGTTTTGATACTGAACTCACCGAAATGCAGCAACTGATTGAACTGGGGGATTTTCCCCAGCTTGAGCATGTGCTACACCGTCTGTATGGTGCAACACGTTACGTTGGCACCCCAGCGTTACAAAAGGTTTCAGGGGAATTTGAGCAATTTGTTTCAACCCTGCGTAAAGAGCGCCGCAAGGCAGATGATGCCTTTATACGGGAAACCAACCATCGTTTTAATGAGTTGAATTTTGCGATTGATCAGGTAAGACAGGCCGCCAGCCTGATTTTACATTCCCACGATACCTAGGGTCTGCTTGCATCTACAAGATGCTGGTCATCACCGCTATTTGTGACTGTGGTGTCATGTTTTAGCTAAAAGACTCATGTTATGCTGCCCATCATTAAACACAATAAGAGTAAGGCAAATGGCACTGTTACGAGTTGAAAAGAACAATGGTATTGCAACGGTTTACCTTAACCGTCCAGAAAAACGCAACGCCATGAGTTTTGCGTTATTAAAAGAGCTGGTGGCAACTGCAAAGAAAATTGAAAAAGACCGTTCGATTCGTTGCGTCATTTTAACGGGTGAGGCACAGGTATTTAGTGCGGGTATTGACCTATCTGACCTGAACAACCCTAAAAATACCGCATTTGCCGCATGGGAACTGATCAAGCCAGGTCAAAGCCTGTTTCAGAAAGCATTCCTGATTTGGCAAAACCTGCCAATTCCAGTGATTGCCGCCATTGAGGGTTATTGCTTTGGGGCGGGCATGCAGCTTGCGCTTGCTGCGGATATCCGTATTGCAACGCCAAACACGCAAATGTCGATTATGGAAAGTCGTTGGGGACTGGTTCCAGACATGGGTCTCACCCGCTCATTAAAAGGACTGATCGGCGTTGATTTAGCCAAGGAACTTACCCTGACCGCACGCGTCTTTGATGCAGAATACGCCAAAGAAATTGGTTTGGTCACACATCTGGACAACAATCCGTTGGCAAGGCCAATGTGATTGCACAGGAAATGCTACAACGCTCCCCTGATGCCATTATGGCAGCGAAACGGGTACTAGATGCCATGGAACACCAGCCAGAAAAGGCACTGCGTTTAGAAAAGTTATGGCAGCTTAAACTTTTGTTGGGTAAAAACAGTAGTCTCGCACGCAAGAAAGACAAGAATCCTGAGATTCAGTTCTTACCGCGTCAGTATAAGTAATTACAGTTTGGATAAATTCACATGCATGTTGATCAACAAACCCCCATCGCTTTTTTAGGTATGGGGTTAATGGGAAGTCGAATGACAACCCGATTATTACAGGCGGGTTATACGGTGGCGGTTTGGAACCGTAGTCCTCATGCATGTGAGCCACTTATTCAACAGGGCGCAGCAACTTTAGCTTTGGAAGATATTGGAAATTATCCCGTTATCCTCACCTGTCTGGCTGACGATCAGGCTGTTCAAAGCGTTTTTGCCCAAATCCAGCCTTATTTACAAGCCAGGCAAGTCATTGTTGATTTCTCCAGTTTATCCGTTTCAGCAACTCAGCAACTGGCCCAATCTGCCCAACAGCAAGCTGTAATCTGGATTGACTCACCTGTCTCTGGTGGAACAATGGGGGCAGAACAAGGTACATTGGTTATTTTTGCAGGTGGAGATGCTGAAACGATTCAACAACTCAGTCCCGTATATCAGGTATTATCACAGCGTGTAACCCGTATGGGCGATTCAGGGACAGGACAGGCGACCAAGATTTGTAATCAGCTCATCGTTGCGGCAAACAGCACCCTGATTGCTGAAGCAGTAGCACTCGCTGATCAGGCTGGTGTAGACACGACTCTGCTTGCGCCTGCGCTTGCAGGCGGTTTTGCAGATTCCAAACCTTTCCAGATTCTTGCCCCACGTATGGCAACTCATAACTTTGAACCTGTGCAATGGAAAGTGCAAACATTATCCAAAGATTTAAATAATGCGTTAAAACTTGCACAAAAATTAAACTTAGAGATACCTGTTGCACAAAAAGCATTATTACAGTTACAAGCCCACCAAGAAAATGGCTTTTCTGAGAAAGATTTAGCAACTATCATTCAATATATAGAACAATAATATTGATTTGGGGAGCCTGAAATGAGCCATCTTGCAGTCAATTTATCCATGATTTTTACTGAAGTTCCTGTTATTGAGCGCTTCGCCTTGGCACATGCCCATGGTTTTGAACACGTTGAAATTCAGTTTCCTTATGAACTCGATATTTTCGATATTCGAACCCAACTGGAACAGCACAACCTCTCCCTATGTCTGATCAATGTTCCTGCTGGCGACCTGATGCAGGGCGGTAATGGGTTAGCGGGTATCCCAGGACGAGAGGTGGAGTTCCATCATGCACTTGAGCTGGCAATTCAGTATGCCACAGCATTGGATGTTCCACGTGTGAATATTTTAGCGGGCAAACAGCCTTTAGACGCTGACCTGCTCCCTTGTTTAAACACCCTCTCAAGCAATCTCAAACTGGCCTGCCACATGCTGACAGAGCAAGGGATTGAACCTGTTTTTGAAATGATCAACGGCACCGACATGCCACGCTTTTTGGTGCAGAATATTGCACAGGCACAGGAAATGCTGGAGGCTATCAACCATCCCGCACTGAAAATGCAATATGACTGCTACCATATGGCCATGATGGGTGAAGATGTTTTGACTGGTTTGCAAGAAAATTTGCATCAAATTGGTCATATTCAATTTGCTGATTGTCCAAGCCGACACGAACCTGACACAGGAAATATTCCCTATAAGCAAATTTTTGACTGGTTACGTCAAAGTGACTATCGAGGTTATATTGGTGCAGAATACCGACCAAAAACTCAATCAGATCAATCTTTTGCATGGAAAGAAAAGTACTTTTCCAATGACGTGAATACATAAACTGTTACTGCTGAAATTTGAATTTTATAGAGAAAAACGGTATATTTGACGATGAGCAATTGTCAGGAAAATATACCCTCTATGAATTTAGAACCATCGCCCAGCGCTTCTAATTCTCACGACCTAAAAATCAAAACAGCAAACAAAGATGTACATGCTTGTTTAAAAGTTGTACATGAAGCCCTTACTGATGTAAAAGCCAAAGATATTCTAGAACTTGATGTAAGTTCTATTAGTAATATTGCCGATGCAATTGTGATTGCAAGCGGAACATCTACTCGTCATGTCAAAGCACTTGCTGACAATGTTGCTGATGAAGCACGTAAAGCAGGTTTTCGCCCAATTGGTGTTGAGGGTGAAAGAGACGCTGAATGGATCCTCATTGACCTTGGTTTCGTTGTGGTACACGTGATGTTGCCAACAGCCCGTAAATTCTATGACCTTGAAAGTTTATGGCGCGCACCTGAATCTGTCGCTTAATTTTAGATTTTTTAAAAAACCCATAACATGATTATGGGTTTTTTATTTTCTCAACACTAATTTCGCTTGCTCTTCTGCCAAACCAATCGTTGCAATCACACCGCTATTAAATTTTAAAAAATCAGTTTCTATTCCATCGCTAAAAATCACACCCTGACTTGGCATTAATGATTCAATTGTCAAGCTATGCGCATCATTCACTTTGCCAATACTGAGTTGAGTTTGTGTGCGTAAACTTTTGAATGGCTCTCTAACCGCAAATAATAATTCATTATCTTCAAGTTCAGGTTGTCTAAGTTCAGGTACATTTTCAAACATATTGACCACGCCGTATGCCATATTAAATACCGAACTTAACCATCCTGTTGCACCTGCTTTAGTCGACACCAATAAACCACTCGAAGAATGCTCTTCTATTTCCCCGTTATAATTAATTTTATAACGTGCAGAAACGTGAGAAGCCGCACCAATAAACAAATCATTAAACGCTAATAAACGTTGCCCATCATTTAGTTTTGCTTCTGCAAATCGCATCATTTGATAATGATATTGACCTGAAATTACACGCTCAATTGCTGTGATGAAATTATGTTGATCAAAAGGCAATAACACACCGTCATAACGTTTTGGATCAGGGTTCACCGCAACAATTGGCACGCCTCTCGAATACTTGGCAGTGTTGGCAACCAAACCATCTTGCCCAACCACAATAATGAGGTTTTTTTCATCAAATAAATAATTAGGCAAAAATGAACGATCGACCACTTTATTTTTAATCACACTTGAAAGGCGTTGCTGCACTTGGGCAAGCGCAGCGCAGAATATCTCATGCTCTATGGTATATTCCTGAAAATCTCCACCAGATCGCTCAATATAAAACTTGGCTTGGGCTTTGGTATTAAAACGCTCAATCAAAGCTTCCAAGCGGGTTTTATTTTTGACAATAATGGCATATTCAATGCTCATCGACGTGAACTCTTGTCCTGTAAAATAGAGTCCAACAGCTCAGGGCTAATATTCACATTGCCAATTTTTTCTGCATTTTCAGCCAATTGTCTAAAGGCTAAGGCAATGTTAAATTTCGGATCAGCATTATTATTTAATGCCGTTAAGACTCTCCAGTCCATATCTCGATAAGGTTTGAGGGTTGTTTCAAGCACATAGCCTTGTGTTTCAGCTTCTTTTCGATCGTTTTCTGTTTTTTGTTCAATCAACAACTTCCGCTGCTCTTCGACAGCAATATCTGCTGCTAGTTCCATTTCTCTCAATTTACGGTCATTTTCAGATTTTTGAACATTGGACTCCATTTTCTTTTCAGCAATTTGCTTTTGCTTTTCTTCAACGGCAATTTCAGTATTTAACTCTGACTCTTTAATTTTACGTTCTTGTTCAACCGCAAAATTCCGTCTTTCATAAATCGCTTGATCGGCTTCCTGTTGTAATCGCTCTCTGGTTTCAGTTTCTAAAGCCCGTGCCATTTCAGGGGTTGCTTGTATTGCAAGAATACTTGCCCCTAAAATCTCAATCCCCAGTAAACTAATCGCAGGTGATTTTTTTAACCCTTCCAAAATATTCACTTCAATCTTTTTAGCGGAACGAATTGCTTCTTTTAAAGAAATACTATGAATAAATGAAGCTGTCGCCGTCTGTGCTTCATTGATAATCCGTTGATTTAATTTTTCAATGTCATTATTTTTATAATAGCCTTTATCAGTTACTGTAAAGTCTAGATTATCTGCTAAAACCTTCGGATCACTGACTTTATAACTTAATCTGTCCCTGAATGGTAACCTCTGATAATCACTGGTGGTTTCATTAAAAATAAAGGGTAAATCATTACTTCCATTGGGATGGCAACAATCGAACTATTCGGGGAAAAATAAAAAGAATGATAATCCACGCCCTTCTCGAAAGACTTCACCATTTTTATAGTGCATCACGTAAGTCGCTGGAATCAAATTTGATGTGTTTAATCAAACATAATTTTAATATAAGTTTCCTATTATTTTTTATTATAGCTAAAGCAACCTATTCCACTCTAGTTAATCTCTGTAATTCAATAGACTTCTTGCGAAAGTATAAAAAAACCCTTTGTTTCCCCTTATTTAAGGGAGAACCATAGGGGGTTTTCGCAAGAAGTCTAATCATAACTTAAATATTTCCTTTTCCTATTTCTAGCACATAAAAAAGCCACCCAAGGGTGGCTTTCTCAATCCTGATGAGGTCAGATTAGTGACCACCACCATTGATTGCTTTCGTCATATCTTCAACAACTTTCTTCGCATCACCGAAGATCATCATTGTTTTTTCATTGTAGAACAAGTCATTGTCTAAGCCAGCATAACCTGTTGCCATAGAACGTTTGATCACCATGATGGTACGTGCTTTATGCGCTTCAAGAATCGGCATACCATAGATTGGTGAACTTGGATCATCTTTCGCTGCAGGGTTAACTACGTCGTTCGCACCGATTACAAGTACTACATCAGTTGCTGGGAAGTCTGAGTTGATCTCATCCATCTCTAAGATGTCTTCATACGCAACATCAGCTTCAGCAAGTAATACGTTCATGTGACCAGGCATACGACCAGCAACTGGGTGAATCGCAAAACGTACTGTTACGCCTTGTTCTTTTAAGATTTCACATAATTCTTTAACTGCATTCTGTGCACGACCTTGCGCCATACCATAACCAGGTACAATCACAACGCTGTCAGCATTTGACATCAAGAAACCTGCGTCATCTGCTGAACCAGAACGATAGTTACGTTGAACTTGTTCGCCTTTGTCCGCTGTAGCAACTGCTGCACCACCCATCGCACCACCAAACAAGACGTTGATGATTGAACGGTTCATCGCCTTACACATGATGTAAGAAAGAATCGCACCAGAAGAACCTACAAGTGAACCAGCAACGATTAACATATTGTTTTCTAGTGTGAAACCAATACCAGCTGCAGCCCAACCAGAGAATGAGTTAAGAAGCGATACCACAACTGGCATATCACCGCCACCAACTGGCGCAATCCAAACCCAACCAAATGCAAGTGCAAGTGCTGTCATCGCCCAGAAAGCAGTCATGTTATTCGTCAAGAAGAACATAATGCCTGCCGCAAGCATTGCAGCAAAGATAAGCGCTTGAACAGGTTTAACCCATGCACCAGAAATCGTTTTTGCCCATTTTTTAGCAGCTAATTTACCGTAAGCAAATACTGATGCTGTAAATGTAATCGCACCAACGAAGCAACCTACAAACAATTCAAATAAATGAACTTTGCTCATATGAGCATGCTGTACGCCAGCAGCAGTTAAAGCAGCTTCATTTTCAGCAAACAATGCTGTTAATTGATTGTTGTGTAAAATCGCAGCAATCGCAATTAATACCGCAGCCAAACCAACCAATGAGTGCATTAAAGCAACTGTTTCAGGCATTTGTGTCATCGGAACAGTTCGCGCACGAGCGATACCAACCACACCACCAAGTACCATCGCACCAACGATCATCCAAACAACTGGATGTTCTGCAACAAAGAATGTTGTCACTACAGCAATCGCCATAGCGATCATGCCGTAACGGTTACCTGCGATTGCAGTTTTAGGACCTGACAAACCACGCAAAGTTAAGATAAAAAGGACGGCACCAATCAGGTAGAACCAATCCGCATAGTCTCGAATAAATTCCATCTATTAGCCCTCTTTTTTCTTTTGCTTCGGCTTGAACATTTCAAGCATACGAGCAGTTACAGCGAAGCCACCAAAAATGTTGATACTTGCCAAGAACACAGCAATCGCACCCAAGATGCTTACAACATTTACGCTTTGGAAAGCTACATTGGCATCAACACCAATCACAGGCATACCCACGGTTTGGATCATTGCCCCAACGATAATGATTGAAGACAATGCGTTCGTTACCGCCATAAGTGGTGTATGTAACGCAGGTGTTACTCCCCAAACTACGTAGTAACCTACGAAGATGGCAAGGACGAAAATTGTAATCGTTTCAACCATGAGAACTCTCCTTAACCGCGCTTGAGCAGTACTTGACCGCCATGAGTCACGAGTAACGCTTTTTGGATTTCATCTTCTTGATTGATCGCAAAGTTTTTGTCTTTGTCGAATAATGTTTCAAGGAAGTTGAAAACGTTACGTGCATACAATGCAGATGCTTCAGTTGCAACTGTGCCTGGAATGTTTGGAATACCCAAAATTTTCACACCATTTTCAGTAACAACAGTTTCGCCTTCTTTAGAACCTTCAACGTTACCACCCGTTTCAACTGCCATATCTAAAATGACAGAACCCGGTTTCATCTTGGCAACAGTTTCAGCCTTGATCAGGCGTGGAGCATTACGACCTGGAATCAATGCAGTCGTGATTACGATGTCAGCATTTGATACAGCTTTATCTACAATCGCAGCTTGATCTTTGATGTATTGCTCACCAGGCTGCCAACCGTATCCGCTTTTCGCAGCTTCAGCAGCACGTTGTTTTTCTTCATCGGACATTGGTACGTCTAACCATTTACCGCCTAAAGACTCAACTTGTTCTTTAGCCGTTGGACGTAAGTCAGTTGCTTCTACAACCGCACCTAAACGTTTTGCAGTCGCAATCGCTTGAAGACCAGCAACACCAACACCCATGATCACGACACGCGCAGGTTTTACAGTACCCGCAGCCGTCATTAACATTGGGAACATACGTTGATATTCAGCCGCAGCTAACAATACAGATTTATAACCAGCCAGGTTTGCCTGAGAAGAAAGTACATCCATGTTTTGTGCGCGTGAAAGCGTACGAGGAAGTAACTCTAAAGCAAAAGCAGACACTTGCTGAGCAGCAAACTGGTCCAGTTCTGGATTGCGGTAAGGGTCAAACATTGCAACCACAGTCGTATTCGCCGCAAGCTTTTGAATTTCGTCACCCTTAGGGGCACGTACCTTCAAAATAATTTGGCTACCTGTATATGCATCGTCTGTAATGGTTGCGCCAACTTGTTCATAAGCACTGTCAATATACGCGGCCTTAACACCAGCGCCACGTTGAATGACTACGCTATGACCTGCGTTAATCAACTTCTTTACTGTCTCAGGTGTAGCAGCTACACGACTTTCACCTGCAACAGTTTCGGTTGGGATTCCGATCTGCATGAGCGTTCCTCAAGCTAGTTTTTCTTAAGTAAACATCGCGGATAGCAATGTTTCCCCCAGGAGTATTCTTTGTAGAATTTTGGATTCTAATGGAACTTTTTTAAAATTCCACCCACTATTTATTTAATAAATACCTATATTTTGAACTGATGATTCATATTGATATTGAAACCTTATATGCTCAGGATGTTTGGCTTTTGATAAAGCCAAACTATTTCACCATGCACATCCAAAATAAAAATTTCATTCTCTCAGTATCTATCCATTCCTTTATATACCTTGTGCGTTGTTTTCATTGACTGCCAAAGCGGTATAGATTAAATAACCCCATGTTTTATCTAGCATCATAGATAGAACACACCAGCTCTTTTAATATTGTGCATATTCAAGATTGGCTAAAATGGGTCTATGGACTGAAACCGCATCATAATCGTGCAGCTCTGTAGAGAAATTGGCTTACATAAACTTTTATTGGTTTTTTCGGCGACTATTTATTTCGCAAAGTACAAGGCCTATTTCAAGACATCAAAGTAGGTGTTATCAATAAATCTGAATTGTATGAATGTCATCCCTCAGAAAAACTAAAAAGAAATGTAAAAACTTGAATCGGCATTTTTTCAAGTGATATTTATGTAATTTTGTC
>JAXMGF010000034.1:0-17965 GCA_046347365.1 Acinetobacter sp.
ATCACAATCAAAAAACAGTTGGCTAATTGAAGACAAAATCGTTAGACCCTCTTCATCTCTTGTGTTTGGATCGACTTTTTCATCGAGTAAGCGTTGAACCACAGGTGCGCATGCTGAACTTGCAGCATCCCAAAGCGGACCATAAAACTCTTCCGCATCCCATAAATGAAGATTGGCTTTCGCTTGAATTAATGCTTCTAAAATGTCTTGATAAACTTGTAATTGTTGTTGTTTGTCTGCTTCAGTCAATGGCTGACCTGCTTCATAAGCTTCACAGACATTCTCCCACCAGACAAATAAGCCATCACATAAAATAGAGACTGGGAAACCATGTTCTGGATCAATAAAGTTCGGGTCGAGTCCTTCAGCAAGTAAAGATTGCACTTGGTCTAAATCGAGTTTTTGTATGGCTTGCACCAAGGCCTGCTGCTGATTGCTTAACATGACCAATTCTCACAATGTATTTAATGTTTCTATTATGCCGAATATCCCGACAGGTTTTTATAAAACAACCTAAAAATCATGTATAAATTTGATATACACAAAAAAAAAGCCCAAAACTGGACTTTTTTTTCGCGTTTATCTTTACGCTTCATCATCAACTTTTACATCGTCATCGACGTCAACATATTCTGGTAAACCACCACGATGATGTTCTTTTTTCTCATATAAATGTTCCAGGCTGCGTTTTAGTTTATCAATCGCACCATGGATAGATGCATCAATATTTGCAGCCTTGTTTGTCACAGCAACAGGTTTCATACCTGCTGGACGGGCTTCGATCATACAGCGTTTGTCATGATCTCCCGTTTTTTCCCCATTTTCATCACTAATATGAACCGAAAAATGTGTAATACGCTCGCTATAGCGTTGAAATTCTTGCGTAAGTTCTGCACGGACATAACTAATTAAACGTTCGCTACCTTGAATGTTCTTATCTGTACGGATTTCAATATTCATAAATATCTTCCTCTCTTTTCTATTGAGACGGTGCTACAAAACTTTGTTATCTGGCACACTTTGAGCATGCATTCATTCAGTGCAGTTGTATATTCTGATTATGTAAATGCTTGTGGTCTCCTTGCTTCGCATCTGTTGCTTTTCAGTAGTTAAGAAGATCTTCTATAACTCTAATATCTGACTTTCATCACAAATATGCAAGCTGATTTTTGACATTTTTATTAAAACTTGATCAAAAAGATTTTTAAATTCATTGGCTTTTTTCTTTTGGTCGGCTCTATACAAATCTTTTGAGCATCTGGTCAAATTTGGCTTTATTTTTGCTTAATTCCTTGTATGCTTGACACGCCATTTTTGGGGGGAATTTTTTAAATGCAATTGAAGCAACTTGCAGCGACTTGTTTATTGGTATCTACAGCAGCTTTCGTTCAGGCAAAGCCTATTTGGCAAGATTTTAGCCTCACTGGTTTATACGGTGAAAACTATGAAGTTGTCGATGAAAAACAAACGACTTTAACTGTCGAATACGCTGCAAAAGTACAATATGCCGACGTATTCTTCTTTATGGATCGTATGCGTGGTGGTGACGATCATAAAAGTACCTATTTCGAACTTTCTCCTCGTTTGAGCTTAGGCGAAATTTCTGGTCAAAAACTTGCTTTCGGCCCAGTCAAAGATGTCTTGATCTCAACAACATGGGAAAGCAATAGTGCCAATGGCAATAACTTTGACAACTTCTTATACGGCGTAGGCTTTGATTTAGCAATTCCATATTTTCAATATGCGAATGTAAACTTCTACCATGCTAATAATGAAAAAACCGCTGATGACTATCAAATGACGATTGCCTATGCAGTGCCATTTAAAGTGTCCAGTGAAGATTTCTTGGTCGATGGTTTCCTTGACTGGTCAAGTGCTGCCCACATTGGTAAAGGAGCATCATGAAAGTGAACTCAACTGGACCACACAATATAAGTGGAATGTTGTAAACATATTTCACCTGAAACATAACATATTTAGGTGTAGAACATTCTGTTCGGAATAACAAGTTTGGTATGAAAAACCGCGATAGAAACAATGTCAGCGCCTTGGTTAAATACCACTTCTAATCAATCAATCAATTGAAAAACAGCAAGCTTAGTCTTGCTGTTTTTTTAATCACGCATATTCAGAATATATGAACTTTCATTAATTCATCCATGCCATTCAAACTTAAGCTTGCAGCGCGTTCTTTGCATTCACCTTATCAAATTCGTTTTGCCACACTGAATGATTTGGAACAGATTCTTGCAATTTATAATCATGAAATCTTGACAGGTACAGCCAACTGGAATGATCAAGCTGTTGCTTTAGAACAATATCAACAACGTTTTCAAGACATGCAACAGCAGCAATTCCCAATGATTGTGGTTGAAGACCAACACCATAATAAAGTTGCTGGCTATGCCTACTATGCTGCATTTCGTAGTATCAGCGGCTATCGTCAGAGTATCGAACATTCTGTTTTTGTTGATCCAAGCTACGCACGTCAAGGTCTAGGCAAAGCCTTGATGCAACAACTGATCCATCTCGCGATACAACAAAACATGCATATCATGGTGGCTGCGATTGATAGTGAAAATATGGGTTCAATTGTGCTACATGAACAGCTTGGTTTTGTACAAACAGGTTATATGCCACAAGTCGGACAAAAATTTGGACAATGGCGTGACTTGGTTTGGATGCTTCACAACTTTCAACTACTCAATAAAAAAGCCTCTTACGAGGCTTTTATTAAATTGCCACCAACTCCCTTATACCCTTTTCGAACATTTCCGCACCTTGTCCTATGCGATCACTTGTCCACGCGCCATCACCGTATAGTTATCTACCAAGCTCTTCAGCAAAAATCATAAAACTGCTCAACTAAAACGATCGCCATTTCCCCTTGATCTGCTAATTTACGAATGACCCGACCAATATCTTTAATGATTGACGGCTGAATCCCCTCAATCGGTTCATCCAAAATCAAGACACTCGGCTCAGAAGCCAACGCTCGAGCAATCGCAAGCTGCTGTTGCTGACCACCTGATAAATCTCCACCACGGCGATGCTTCATTTCATCAAGACAGGAAAAATTTCGTAGAGATGACTCGGTACTTTTCGGGTTTTTTGCGCACCTGAAAATTTCGCCATACCAATTAAGATATTTTCCTCTACGGTTAAAGTTGAAAAAATATCTCGTCCTTGTGGCACATAGGCCAAGCCCGCACGCACCCGTTGCTCAGGAGACATCTTGGCAATATCTTTGCCGTCTAACAAAATTTGTCCTGATTTAATCGGTAAAATCCCCATCAAGCATTTCAGCAACGTGGTTTTACCTACGCCATTACGCCCTAAAACAACACTGCACTCCCCCACAGGCGCAGATAAAGACACATCACGCAAAATATGACTACCACCATAAAACTGGTTAACTTCTTTCACTTCTAACATGGCAGTCTCCTAGCGTCCCAAATACTTTTCAATCACATCTTCATTGGCTTGTACCTCTGCCAATGTGCCTTCTGCCAAGATTGCACCCTGTGCTAATACCGTAACTTTCTCACTAATGGTGTCAATAAAGCTCATGTCATGCTCCACGACCACAAGCGTATGATTTTTTTTCAATTCCAAACACAGTTCAGCAGTGCGTTCTGTTTCTGCATCGGTCATTCCTGCCACAGGCTCATCCAATAAAATCAGCTTTGGACGTTGCATCAATAACATACCGATTTCTAACCACTGCTTTTGACCATGCGATAATAATCCTGCGGGCTTTTTTACAAATTCCTTTAAGCGAATTTGCTCCAAACTTTCCTCTAGTGCTAACTGCGCTTCTGGATCAAGTCGGCTAAACAAACTTTTTTTCACTCGCTTATCGCGTGGTGCAGCGAGTAGTAAATTTTCCATGACTGTGAAATTTTCAAATACCGTTGGTTTCTGAAATTTGCGCCCAATCCCTGCTTCCGCAATTTCCTCAGTACTCATTTTGGCAAGATCATAGTTTTGTCCAAAAAATGCCGTGCCAGTAGTCGGACGAGTTTTACCTGTGATCACGTCCATTAAGGTCGTTTTACCCGCACCATTTGGTCCAATGATGCAGCGTAATTCACCCTCAGCGATGTACAGTGATAAATCATTTAACGCACGAAACGAATCAAACCACACACTGACTTTTTCTAAATACAAAGCAATCCCGTGACTAAAATCTGCACCTTGGGTTTTGGCACGACCATAGCCCTCACCAAGTTGACCGCCATGTTGAGCTGAGTCTATGAATAAATCACTCATTTAATTGCTCTCCTTTTTAAAACGATCAAATAAACCAATCACACCTTTCGGTAAGAAAATCGTCACCACGATAAATAAAGCACCTAAGATCAATAACCATGCTTCAGGAGCAGCCACCGTGAAATAAGTTTTCACTGCATTAATCAAACCTGCACCTAAAATCGCCCCAATCAAGGTGCCACGACCGCCTGCTGCAACCCACACTGCCATTTCAATCGAATTGACTGGATTCATTTCACTTGGGTTGATAATACCAACCTGTGGCACATACAACGCACCTGCGATACCTGCGATCACAGCCGACAATACCCATGCTGAAAGCTTGTACCACAGCGTACGATAACCCAAATATTGCAATCGATTTTCACTGTCACGAATCGCGCCCAACACACGCCCATAAGGACGATTCATCAGTTGACGTAAGCCGATAAAGCACAGCATCAAAGTCAAAGCAGTGACAAAACATAAACTGGCACGCATTGGTGCAGAAGTGATATCAAAACCGAGTAAGGTTTTAAAACCCGTGAAGCCATTGTTACCACCAAAACCTGTCTCATTGCGGAAGAACAAGAGTGCCGCTGCAAAGGTCATGGCTTGGGTAATAATTGAGAAATACACACCCTTGATTTTGGAGCGAAAGGCAAAGAAACCAAAAATAAAGGCAACTAAGGCAGGCACAGATAAAACCAAAATCATCGCCCAAGCAAAATGCTCAGTGCCCACCCAATACCAAGGGAGTTCTGTCCAACTGAGGAAACGCATGAAATCAGGTAAGCCATCGCCTGCGGCTTCGCGCATCAAATACATGCCAAAGGCGTAACCACCGAGGGCGAAATACAAACCGTGCCCCAAGCTTAAAATCCCTGCATAGCCCCACACTAAATCCAGTGCCAATGCGACCAAAGCCAAGCACATGATTTTGCCAATTAACGTAATCCAATACGCTGACAGATAAAATGCCGAATCAGGGGATAACAAATGCAACCAAGGTAAGCTCAATAACACGGCAAAACAAATGGCAATCGCAATTGCGCTATACGGTTTATCTGCAAATAAAGAAGTGATTTTCATTGGCTTACTCCACGAAACGACCTTTGATGGCAAACAAACCTTGTGGACGCTTTTGGATAAACAAAATCACAAGAACCAAGAGAATAATTTTTGCTAAAACCGCACCTAAACCAATCTCCAAAACTGTACCGCTAATCCCTAAACCTAAGGCTGCAAGTACCGCACCCCACACTTGCCCCACACCACCGACGACAACAACAAGGAAGGCATCAATAATGTAGTTTTGTCCGAGGTCAGGGCCAACGTTGCCGACTTGTGCTAACGCACAACCTGCCAATCCAGCTAAGCCTGAACCTAAGCCAAATGCCAGCATGTCGATACGTGCAGATCGAATGCCCACGGCACGCGCCATTTGACGGTTTTGTGTCACAGCACGGACAAATAATCCGAAACGGGTTTTATTTAATAAGAAAACTAAAAGCAGTAAGACCGCCACAGTAAAACCAATAATCGCAATACGGTTATACGGCAACATCAGGCTTGGCGTCAGGGCAATACCACCACTAAGCCATGCGACATTCGACACTTCAACATTCTGTGCGCCAAAGATCATGCGAACCGATTGCATCAAGATTAAGCTCACCCCAAAGGTTGCCAATAATGTTTCTAGTTGGCGACCATACAACGGGCGAATCACCGTGCGTTCAATCAACATACCGATCAGCGCACTCACCAGAAATGCAGCAGGAATCGCAGCCAATAAATACCAATCGACTAAGCCTGCAAAGTGCGTTTTAAAAAAACTTTGAATGACGTAAGTGGTATAAGCACCGATCATGATGAGTTCACCATGTGCCATATTGATGACACCAAGCAAACCATATGTGATCGCAAGACCAAGCGCTGCTAAAAGTAAAATACTTGCGGTACTGAGACCCGAAAATACATGCCCTGACCATTCACTGATTTGAATACGCGTTTTAATTTTATTGTGTGCTTCAACCAAAGCTGCTTTTAATGCAGGATTACTTTGTGGCTGTTCTAAGCTTTGATTGATTAATGCCAATACATCTGGACGATTTGAATCCCCTAAAACTTTGGTACTGCTTCGATCTTGGTGAATTCATCTGAACTATTAAAATCTAAACGAGCTTTCAGTTGTGCCAAACGGGCTTTAACACGCTTCACTTTTTTCATTGAGATAGAGTTGTTTGATCGTTGCGACATCAAGCTCATCCAAGTTATTTTCTAAAATATCAACAGCGGCTAAACGTTGTGATGCATCATCAGAATTCAATTTAACTTTGGCTTGTCCAAAGTTCAGCGCCTTACGCAAAGTATTGACCAAAGTCACTTGAGACAAGTCTGAAGGCCAAGTTTCGACGACTTGTAGTTGTGGGTAACTTAATAATTTTTCATCGTTTTTTAGAATATAAGTATTGCCTGAACTATCAGTATATAACTCATTTTGATCAATATATGCCACCAACTGATCGAGTTGCTCAATACTGGCTGGCCATTGATTCAACATGGCACGGCGAGTAGCAAAGTCAGATTTAACAAAAGTTTGGATGGCATCCTGAGAAGTTGTAGACGTCACAGTTGTTGGTGAAGTAACTTCTGCCCATGCAGGATTAAACATGATCTGTGCCATGATGCAGAGCATTGCCAAAACATAGTGTTTCGCCATAAGACTCCCCTTATATTTTCTATTTAAACCAATCAATAAGAAATAAAACTAAGAAAAACCTGCTGCCGAAACAGCAGGTTGCATAGGAAAATTATTTAGGAATATATGGGCTCCAAGGCTCAGCTTTGATGGTTTGAGGCGTTTTATAAACCACATCAAATTGCCCATCACCACGGATTTGTCCGATCATCACAGGCTTATGTAAATGGTGATTGGTTTCATCCATTTTTAAGGTATAGCCTGATGGTGCAGCAAAAGTTTGACCCGCCATCGCATCACGAACTTTATCAACGTCCGTTGTACCTGCTTTTTCAACCGCTTGTTTCCACATATTGATACCCACATAGGTCGCTTCCATCGGATCGTTGGTCACAACTTTGTCGGCATTTGGAAGCTTGTATTCCACTGCATACTGTTTGAATTTATTCACAAACTCGGTGTTTTTCGGATTTTTAACTGACATGAAATAGTTCCATGCCGCTAAATGACCCACCAATGGTTTGGTATCAATTCCACGTAATTCTTCTTCGCCAACTGAGAAAGCCATCACTGGAATATCAGCAGCTTTAATACCTTGGTTGCCTAACTCACGATAGAAAGGAACATTGGAATCGCCATTGATGGTGGAGATCACCGCAGTCTTTTTACCTGCAGAGAATTTCTTGATATTGGCAACAATAGTTTGGTAGTTGCTATGACCAAATGGCGTGTACTCTTCCATGATGTCTGCATCGGCAACACCTTTAGACTTCAGGAATGCACGCAGGATTTTATTGGTGGTGCGTGGGTAGACGTAATCTGTACCGAGTAAAACAAAACGTTGTGCTTTACCGCCCTCATCACCCATTAAATATTCCACCGCAGGAATGGCTTGCTGATTCGGTGCTGCACCTGTATAGAAAATATTTTTAGACTGTTCCTGACCTTCATATTGCACTGGATAGAACAATAAACCATTTAACTCTTCAACCACAGGAAGAACCGACTTACGTGATACTGATGTCCAGCAACCGAAAATAACGGCAACTTTGTCCTGAGTGATTAACTGACGTGCTTTTTCAGCAAATAGCGGCCAATCTGATGCTGGGTCAACAATGACAGGTTCGAGTTTTTTACCCATCACCCCGCCATTGGCATTGATTTCATTAATGGTCATCAATGCAGTATCTTTCAGAGAGGTCTCAGAAATTGCCATCGTGCCAGAGAGTGAATGTAAAATCCCCACCTTAATCGTATCGCCACTTGCTGCAGGTGCCGCTTTCGTTTCAGTTTTTGTTTGTTCTGTTTTTTCGGCTGGTTTTGAACAACCGACCAGTCCTACCCCCATCATCGCTGCCATAAGAACGGACATTGATAATTTATTTTGCATCTTGATTCTCCCCACACATGGATATTGTGATTTTTACTGAGTGGAGTTATTCAATTTTTATGCCAACAATTTAAGCTATTGTTTTATTTTAATATTTATTAAATAAAATAAATAAGAATCCAATCTTGTATACAACATTGCATACAAAAAGAACGAGATGAACTAAAATGATGCAGATTAATTTATCCTAAGTATGGCTAGACCCTAGATAAAGAAAAGCCAAGCATAAGCTTGGCTTTTAGTCTTTCAATTAAAAAGAATTAAACAACTATATCCGCTAAATTACCTTTCTGTTCTAACCAATGCTTACGATCACTCGAACGTTTTTTTGCCAGCAATTTATCTAATAATCCTGCGGTAAAATGCGCATCATCCAAATCAAGTTGGACTAAACGGCGCGTATTTGGGTCCATCGTGGTTTCACGCAATTGACTCGCATTCATCTCACCCAATCCTTTAAATCGAGTGATTTGCGGATTTTTATTACCTTTCACTTTTTTCAAAATGCTTTCGAGTTCACTATCATCCAACGCATAATAAACATCTTTACCAATATCAATACGATACAGTGGTGGCATTGCGACAAACAAATGACCATCTTCAACTAAAGTCGGGAAATGTTTCACAAACAACGCACAGAGTAATGTCGCGATATGTAGACCATCCGAGTCTGCGTCGGCAAGAATACAGATTTTGCCATAACGTAATTCAGAGAGATCATCACTGCCTGGATCAACCCCTATGGCAATCGCAATATCATGTACCTCTTGAGAAGCGAGCACCTCATCCGAAGATACTTCCCATGTATTTAGAATTTTTCCACGAATCGGCATAATCGCTTGGAAATTCTTGTCACGCGCTTGTTTAGCACTTCCACCTGCCGAATCCCCTTCGACAATAAACAACTCACTGTCTTCACGCGTTAAACCGACACAATCAGCCAGTTTTCCGGGTAACGCAGGACCAGAGACGATCTTTTTACGCTCCACTTTTTTCGCTGCTTTTAAGCGACGCCCAGCTTTAGCAATTGCCATTTCAGCTAACTGCGTTGCAATCTCAGCATGTTGGTTTAACCATAAAGCAAAGGCATCTTTGGCAATATTCAGCACAATATTGGAGGCTTCACGACTGGATAAACGCTCTTTGGTCTGCCCCGAAAATTGAGGTTCTTGGAATTTCAGCGATAGAATGAAATTGACCCCATCCCAAACATCTTCTGCCGAAAGTTTCATATTACGTGGTAATAAATTACGTAATTCACAGAACTCTCGTAACGCCTCCGTGACCCCTGAACGCAATCCATTTACATGCGTACCACCTTGCGCGGTTGGAATCAGGTTGACGTAACTTTCCTGAATCTGCTCACCACCCTCGACATTCCAACAGATCGCAAATTCACAAGCTGCTCGCTCTGCTTGTCCACTACTGACAAATGCAGGATCAGGTAGAATCTCTCGATCCTCAAGTTCATCCATTAAATAGTCGACTAGACCATTTTCAAACTGCCATTCAATTTTTTCATTATTGATTTTATCGTCATAAATAATTTTTAAGCCCGCCGCTAAAACGGCTTTAGCTTTCAAATTATGCTTCAATGCTTTTAGTGCAAATTTTGGACTATCAAAGTATTTTGCTTCTGGCCAAAAGCGAACGGTTGTTCCTGTCGCACGTTTCGCAACTTTACCTTCTAACACCGATAATGGTGCAACAGGTTCACCTTGTTCAAACGCCATTTGATACAAGTTACCTTGGCGTTGTACCGCAACCTCAACGCGTGTTGATAAAGCATTCACGACAGAAATACCGACACCATGTAAACCACCAGAAAATTGGTAATTATCGGTACTGAATTTTCCGCCTGCATGTAATTTGGTCAAAATAATTTCGATACCACTTTGTCCATATTCAGGATGAATATCGACTGGCATACCTCGTCCATTATCTTCGACTGACAATGAACCATCTTCATAGACCGTGACACAAATTTGATTGGCATGTCCTGCAAGTGCTTCATCCACCGCATTGTCAATCACCTCTTGCGCCAAATGGTTTGGACGTGAGGTATCGGTATACATACCGGGACGACGACGAACAGGATCTAAACCTGAAAGAACTTCAAGGGATTGTGCCGTGTATTGTGTCACTTGGTCTGACTTCCTTATTAGAGGGCTGTCGATAAAAATCGGAGTACGAAAGGTAATTTTTCTTCAAAATCATCCATTGCATGATTACCATCAGCGTCGGTTAAAATCAATGCAGATGGCTGTGCTGCATTATAATAACGTTGTGCTTGACGATAATCCAAGACTTCGTCACCTCGTTGCAACAGTACAAGAATTTTATCAGCATGCTTTAACTTCGTGTCAGCAATTGATTGTAATTGCTGCAATTGGTCGGCATCGAGTGTCCATGAATCAGTGACTTTGAGTGGGATTTGTTCAATCCCGAATAAATCTTCGAATAACTGCCATGGTTGCATAGCAGGATTAATCAGTACAGCAGGGCATCCATATTTTGCGACAAGATATGTCGCATAGAATCCCCCTAAGCTACTTCCAACCAATCTCACTTGATCGAGTGGTAAACTTTCAATCAGCTTAGAAATATCTCTTAAAACGTGTTCAGGCGGTTTATTCAAATCAGGTAAATGCACATCAGCATGCTCAACATTTGTGCAATATTGTTCTAATTGTTGCCCCTTTTTTGACATGGGGCTGCTTTGAAAGCCATGTAAATAAATAATTTGCATACGCACCATAATAGACAACAGCTTGACTTATTATCAAATAAATCACATTATTTAGGTTAATAGATAAATAAATAACAATATAAATTACATTTAAGCTTGATATTGTCTGACACAAAAAACGATAGTGCACTCCGTTCATCAGTATTCTAAAAAAATTACTTATGAAACACATAAGATGTAAGCGTTTGTTGTAGTTTATCTAAAGAATATTAAGTCAATTACTTCAAACCTTCGGTATATATCAAGGATGGGGAAATCAATATGCCAAGTTTAACGCCTCTGCATGAAACCTACTGCAAATGGGACAGTACACCCCCGAGTCAGGCAGATGTTTTGGAAGGTTTGGCGCAAGTTGTGAGCACGAGCTTAAGTGGTGTTCACGAATTGGTGCAATTAGTGCAAACAGAAGTGTTACGGACAACACTTGGTTTAAGCGCACAAAAAGCTAAAAATTTACAGAAACTTCCACAGTTACAAAAATTTTATCAATTTTCTTATGACACATTACAGAAGTACGGTAGCAGTTTTCTTGCACCAAGTTTACGTCATATTATTGAAAAATTCCCTGTGCTGCATGATAAACCCCTGACACCAACACTGCATTTCATGGTGGGTGCATTAAACGGGATTTTTGGAGACTTTTTCTTAAAACAACACAACCCAATGGCTTTACCTATGGTGCTTTATGATCATTATGGATCATTACAACAAGGTGAATTAACTGGTCGTATTGTCATTCTTACACATGGTCTGTGTATGAATCATCTCAGCTGGTCAAATAGCCGTTATGGTGGAATTGGTGAACGTCTGCTTGCGCAACGGGACAACAACACCATGTTATATCTGAACTACAATACAGGGCGTCGTATTTCTGCAAATGGTCGAAACTTTGCCAATGTACTTGAAGATTTAGTACAACGAAATCCAAGAATCACCAGCATTGATTTAATCGGACATAGTATGGGTGGCTTGGTTTCTCGTAGTGCCCTATTTTATGGCAAACAGAATCTCTATCAATGGGTGCATATGGTTGAGAATTTAGTTTGTATTGGTTCGCCACATCATGGTGCGGCGCTAGAACGCTTTGGTTTTATTTTGCAAGATAAATTGGGCGCGTTCCCTTTTATTAGCTTAATTGGTCAACTGATCAACATTCGTAGTAATGGTATTTTAGATTTGCGTCATGGCAGTGTTCGAGATGACGATTGGGAACATAATAATGCACGTATTGGCTTTGCTGATGATAATCGTAAACCTGCACCATTACCCTCTCATATCAATACCTTCTTAATCGCAGGTACTTTAGAATTTGAGAAATTGCGTAATAAAGCACTCTCTGTCATTGGCGATTATTTGGTCAGTGTGGAAAGTGCGCTAGGTGAACATCAAAATCCACGCTTCCAACTTAAATTACCAGAAACCCATAAAGCCGTATTCTATGGTTTAAACCATTTTGAAATTCAGTACCATTCGAGTGTTGCTGAACAGATTACACGTTGGTTATATCCCGATGTTGACGAAGTCGTTGAGGAAGGTATCCAAACACATTTAATCAATGTTCCGAATAATTATACTTTTGATGATTTAGATGGCATCGTAGAAACCTGATGTCAGTCTTCTTGATCTAAAAAAAAGCCAACGTATCGTTGGCTTTTTTATTATTTAGCAACACTATAATGTCTAAACAACTGCCACAAACATACCAATAAGATCAAACTAAAATACAGCAACGACCACACGGGTAGAGATTGTCCTAAGAAAGTCCAATCTATTGCTGCACATTCGCCTGAACCTGAAAGCACTTCCTGAAATACCGCTTTCATTGGCAATGCATCAACTAAATAGTCCAAGCCTGGACCGCAACTTGGCACCTTATCAGGTGGTAAATGCTGTAGCCAAACATGACGAGATGCCACGCCCACTGACCAACCGATGGATAAGGTTGCTAATAGTGCATAAAAACGTTTAAAACCATTTGAAATCGGATTATGAATAAATGCGACTAATGCAATCAATCCCATTCCAATTAAGCCAATACGTTGGAAAATACACAGTGGGCAAGGCTCTAAACCTTGCACATGTTCTAAATACAACGCAAACGAGATACCAATAATACTCGTTAGTACCAATAATGCACTAACTAAGCGGTAAGTCCATCGCATGGGAAGTCCTCTAAAATTTTAACGGTATTGCGCAAGATATTGTTCAAAGCTGATGTCGTTATCTTGTTCAAGTTGCGCCTGTTTTTGCAACGATGTTTGCGCTAATTCTGCAAAATATTGTTCTCTTTCTGCACTCAATTGATGTTGTTCATAACGATTGACATGTTGTTGAGCCATGACACTCCCGAAGCTCCATGTCCCACCATGATCCAAAGTATCTTTAATCACATGCGCGGAAAGGGTATTTTCAACATGATCTAAACGCTGCTGCATCACTTGGATTGCCTCAGAATATAACTGTGAACCATCCATTTGATCTAACAAAGTAGCGCAGTCTTGAATCGCATTTAAATGACGCTGTGCCCAATCATGAAGTGAAACTATTGTTTCACCTTCTATAATTTTAGCATCTACTGCACGTCCACGATTAACCACTTCTGTTTGATTATGATCAATTTGCTCTTGCTCTTCTGCAAACAAATCAGGACTGTCATTTAATAAACAATACAATGCTAAACTTTCAAGAAAACCCGCTGAAATTTCATCAATTCCAATCGCACTATAAGGGTTCACATCTACGGCACGTAATTCTACATAGCCAACACCACGATTCTTCAATGCTTGTGATGGGGTTTCACCTGCTTGTGGTACTTGTTTCGGACGAACTAGACTGTAGTATTCATTTTCGATTTGGAGCACGTGATCATTGATTTGAATCGGCTCACCCTGTTCGTCATTTAAACCTAAATCGGTAAATTCAGGATAAGGGGTATGTACCGCTTTTTGTAATCCGTCAAGATAATCGTGTAGATCGTTGTAATGAATACCTAATTCTTTTTGCGCTGAGTTTTGATAGCCTAAACGTCCCATACGCAAAGCTGTTGCTTCTGGTAAATATAATGTTCCTTTAACCAAAGGCTGCAAGTGATGCTCACGCCCTGTTAAAAAGCAACGACAAACCGATGGGCTTGCCCCTAACAGATACATAACCAATGGGGTAAGTCGGATAAAGTTCCGAATCAGGCCAAAATAGCGGTGACTACGGTAATCTTGCGGACTGAGTTGTTTTAATTCTGGCTTGGTTTCATGTTGTTGCAATACTGCAAACAATTGATCAGGAAAAGATAAATTGTAATGCACGCCAGAAATGGTTTGCATACGGCGGCCATAACGTACACCTAAACCATGACGGTATAAGGTTTTAAAGCGGCCAATATTAGAAGTGCCGTACTGTGCTAATCGAATATTTTCTTCATTATCATCCAACATACACGGCATGGACAGTGGCCATAATCTTTCGCCTTCTTCTAGCTGCTGATGTACCACGCTATGAATATCTCTTAATTCATCTAATGCAGCCGCGATGGTTGTTTTCGGTGTAGTAATAAACTCCATCAATGCTTCTGAATAATCTGTCGTAATATGCGGATGTGTTAGTGCAGAACCTAAAGCTTCTGGATGATTTTTTTGTGATAAAAATCCATTGCTTTGCATACGTAAACTTTCGCGTTCAATGCCGCGTAGCATCCCCTTTAATAGCGAAGCATCTACACAAGTCGGTATCACAGAGGAAGAATGTATGCTGGGTTGATTCATAATTTATATGCTCGCTTATTTAAGATCAGCCAACCACATAAATGGTCGCGACTTGGTTATTCTGCCAATTATAACGACAATTGTGATCTAGTCATCTGATTTAGTTTGGCAATTTTTATCACAATCTTGTTATATAAGACATGCTGAAATTGTGATTTTATTAAAAATAAATCTTCCCATGAGCACTGAACTATGCAAGCACAGGATATTCTTAATTTTTGGTTTAATCCTGAACACCGCTCACTTTGGTTTGCCAAAAGTGATGAATTTGATGCAAAAATTCGCGACCAATTTCAAATAATTCACCATCAAGCAATCCAAGCAGAGCTTTGGTCTTGGCGACACACACCAGAAGGTCGTTTAGCCGAAATCATTGTGTTGGATCAATTTTCTCGCAACTTATATCGTGATCAAGCGCAAGCTTTTGCCTATGACAGCATGGCATTGATGCTTGCTCAAGAAGCAATTAGTTTACAACTCGATGCTCAACTGAATCCCGAACAACGCTCATTTTTATATATGCCATTTATGCATAGTGAATCTAAATTAATGCACGAGTTTGCTTTAAAACTGTTCCAACGTTTAGGGAACGAAATTAATTTGAGCTTTGAAAAAAAGCATAAAGTGATTATTGACCGTTTTGGTCGTTATCCACATCGCAATGCCATCTTAGGTCGAAGCTCGACACCTGAAGAACTGACCTTTTTAACACAACCGAATAGCAGCTTTTAAGTCTCTCGTCTCCTGAGACATTGAACATAGGAATTGCAAAATGAAATCTTTATTCATATGTGCCCCTCTCCTTGTTACATTAACACTGGCAGGATGTGCAACTGTTCCATCAAAACCCAAAACCTTCGATCAACTGGGTCAATTCACCGCTTATCCATTGAATAACAAAACTTACCGCATTGGTTTCCAAGCAGATAATAATTTGAGTTATGGTACAGCAGAGGAAATTACTTTACTCAAAGCCGCACAAACTACAGTCAAAAACGGTTTCCGTTATTTTACTGTTGTTGATGATCCAAGTAACGCACGACATAAAACGCAACGCCAAGCTGTGATTTATCCGACACCCTCTTATTACCCATATGGTTATTATCGCCGACATCCTGCCTTTTGGCCTGACCCATTCTATGATATGCCTCAAGTGGTCAATCTTGATCCAATCCAAGTGTCGTATACTATCGAGTGTTTTCAGACTCAGCAGCAATCACCTGATGCTTTTGATGCGCAACTCATTTTGCAATCATTAGGGCAAAAATACGGATTGAGTCCAACAGGAGACGTGTTGCAGCCCGCTGCGCCATCTCAAAACAAAAAGTAAATTGATAAGGATGACTCAATGAATTCAGTCGAAGAAATTCACGTACCGAGCCTGCAAAAAAGTAAGTACTTCGCCACTATGGCATTGATCATTGCGGTTATAGCATGGATTGGCTTAATGGTCGCGGCGCATTTTTTACCTGAATATAAATGGGTCATTCATATTTTTATGTTAGGTGCGGAAGCAGGTGTAGTTGGTGGGCTGGCTGATTGGTACGCTGTCACTGTACTTTTCCGCAATCCTTTTGGAAAAATGCCTTTACCCAAACTATTGCGTGACCATACCGAAATCATTCCACGGAATAAAGCGCGTATTGCAGAATCAATGGGGCGTTTTGTACAAGAAAACTTTTTATCTCCTCAAATCGTTGAACGCAGTTTAAAAAATGCTGACCTCAGTTTGGCCGTCGGTCAATGGCTAGCCAACCCTCAAAATAACCAACAAGTCGTACAGATGATTCAACATACTGTACCGAAAATTTTTGAATTTGTGAGCCAAGATCAAATTGCCCACTTTGTGCAAAACAATAGTGTGCAATGGGTACGCAGTACCAAAATCAATAAACTCGCCAGTGAAATGTTACGTGCTGTTTTGGAAAATGATTTCCATCAAGACGTATTACAACGCGGTCTTGATTTAGCGCATGAGTGGATGGTCTCTCATCCTGAAAAGGCACGAGATCTATCACGTAAACTGTTCCAAGAATTAGGTGTTTGGAAACTAGCCAAAGGCGCAAGCTGGATTGGGATTGATGTGCAACAACGGACCATTGACTCACTGATTGAAAAAGTTGAATCCATGCTGGCCAACCCTGAACATCCGTGGCGGCAGGACATTGAAACCACCACGCATAATCTGATGTTGCAGCTTGCGGACAGCAACAGTGAAGCCAGCAAGCGCTTAAATCAGAGCAAGGATGATGTGCTGGACAGTCCACAGGTGCTGAACTTTATTAGTGGTGCTGTGGCAATTTTATGTGATGCGATTAAAACGGATTTAATGCAGGAAAATTCTGGTATTGCAACGAATTTACAGGCTGCGATACAACAGCTTGGTGAAAGCTTGATTCAGAATGAAAAAGTACGTCAGGTTCTGAATGAAAAAATGGTCGGTTTGGCAACCAACTTTAGCGAACAATATAGCGACAAGATCATCCGTTATATCAGCGAACGTATCCACGAGTGGGATTCACGCGAAATGATTGCCAAAATCGAGAGTGAGGTCGGTGGTGATTTACACATGATCCGCGTCAACGGTGTGATTGTCGGGGCATTTATTGGCTTGGCACTGGGTATCATTCGTGCCATTGTTGAAAATGTTTTATAAATAGCAACAGAACGATGGGGGAATTTGCTCCTCATCGTTATGCAGATTGCGCCAGTTGCTGTTTACTTTCTTGATAATAACGAATCAAAGTATCTGTATCTTGTTTTAAAAATGCAGTTAGATAGGCTTTCACTTGTACCAATGAAAGTTGTTTAAAATGAACTTTTTCTTTCGCCTGTCGTGTAACCAATCCAAACATTTGTTTTTTAGCAACAACTACAGGAATGTCTGTCTTGACAATAAAGTTAAGTTCCTGAGATGACCCATAGGTATTCAATACGATTTCTATGGTCTGTTCTGTCTTTTCATCGGTAATGGTAAACGTTGGGCTAGCACCATCAAGCTGTAGCCAACGGCTTAATTGTTTTTTCCAGCCCATTTTATCAAAACGAGTTAATACCCCAATGGTATTCAGTGCCTCAAGCTGCTCTACATCTTTTAAATCAATATGATGTGGGTA
>JAXMGF010000035.1:0-17737 GCA_046347365.1 Acinetobacter sp.
CGCTTCGCACCACAACTCATCCGCATCAATCCTCGTGAAGCAATACTTCCATCCAAGGGTGGAGTTTCAATCGCAGAAAATGCAGTCATTGGTATTCAAAATATTTATCAGATTCTAGTCGAGTAATTTCAATAAAATTTGATAATAATTATCATTATAGATTAAAAATATCCACGTTTTATCCTTATTTCGCTTTTATACTGGTTTGAGTTTCCAAATCTCGATCTGTTGCCATGCCAAAAACAAGTTCTAAAAAAATACCATTCAGTAAAATAATAATGATCGCTATCGGTGTCGCGATTATTGCAGCCGTTGCATGGTTTTTCTTTAAACCTAAAGATCAAGCACCACAATATATTAGTGCTGAAGTTTCCAAAGGTGATATTGAAGATTCAGTACTTGCAACGGGTGTACTTGAAGCAACCAAGATGGTCAGTGTGGGTGCTCAGGTTTCAGGTCAAGTGAAAAAAATGTATGTTCAGTTAGGCGATCAAGTCAAACAAGGTCAACTGATTGCACAAATTGATTCGATTCGCCAAGAAAACGAGTTAAAAACTGCCAAAGCGAATATTCAAAATCAACAGGCTCAATTGGCAGTACAACAAGCCAATTTAGCAAAAGTGGAAGCTGAATATAAACGCCAACAGGCTATGTTTAGCCAAGATGCAACTTCACGCGCAGAACTTGAAACAGCATTAGCAAACTTTAAAACAGCACAAGCTCAAATTGCAGCAATCAATGCGCAAATTGAACAATCTCGTTTAACACTCGCAACTGCACAAGAGAATTTAGGTTATACCAGTATTATTGCACCAATGGATGGGACAGTGGTTGCCATTGTGACCGAAGAAGGTCAAACGGTGAATGCCAATCAAACCGCGCCAACGATTGTGAAATTGGCGAAATTAGATACGATGACAATTAAGGCTCAAATTTCTGAAGCCGATGTTATGAAAGTTGAAAAAGGTCAAACCGTTTACTTCACGACATTAGGTAATAGTGACAAAAAACATTACGCACAGCTACGTCAAGTTGAGCCAGCACCAAACTCTATCAATACCGAAACAACCAATACCAGTTCATCATCATCAAGCACAGCCGTGTATTACAACGCTTTGTTTGATGTTCCAAATGAAGACGGTAAGTTACGTATTGATATGACTGCACAAGTCTATATTGTTTTGGCTGAAGCGAAAAATGTACTAACAATCCCTGCCGCTGCCATCCAAACTAAACGTTCAAACAAAAAAGAAAATGGCAATAATTCGGTTGCAACAGATAAAGCAAAAAATGCAGATACTCAGAAAGCGCAGCATCCTAAACGCCTAGATTTGACTGAAGCTGAAAAAGCCTTAATTGCTCAAGGTAAAGCATCCACAGGCATGGTTCGTGTGTTACAAGCGGATGGAACTGCTCAACCTCAACCTGTGTTAATCGGCCTTAACAATCGTGTTACTGCACAAGTGCTGAGAGGTTTAAAACAAGGTGATCAAGTGGTGATTGCCGATGCAACTGATAGCTCAAACGAATCAGCAAAACGTAGCAATCAACGTCCAATGAGAATGTAATATGACCCAAGATCAAACGCATTCTTCACAGCCATTACTTGAGGTTAGTGACCTCACCCGTGAATTCCCTGCGGGTGAAGGTACAGTACAAATTCTCAAAGGCATTGATTTAAAAATTTATGCAGGTGAGTTGGTTGCTAACAGCGGACAATCAGGCTCAGGTAATCGACTCGATGAACATCTTGGGTTGTCTGGATAAGCCCAGCGCAGGAAGCGCGGCGGTCAATGGTCGAGAAACACGCCAATTAGAACCAGATGAACGGCACAACTGCGCCGTGAATATTTTGGTTTTATTTTCCAGCGTTATCCACTACTGGGTGATCTGAGCGCTTCTGGCAATGTTGAAGTCCTTGCCATTTACGCAGGCGTAGACAGCCAACTTCGCCAACAGCGTTCGGTTGAGCTACTCAGAACTCGGACTTGAAGAACGCTACATCGACCAAGCCAGTTATCTGGTGGTCAGCAACAACGTGTTTCAATTGCCCGTGCATTGATGAATGGCGGTGATGTGATTCTTGCCGATGAGCCAACAGGTGCATTGATAAGAATAGTGGTGTTGAAGTGATGCGTATTTTGCGTGAGCTGAATGCCAAAGGTCATACCATTATTCTGGTCACCTACGATCTGAATGTTGCCAAGAATGCGACCCGTATTATCGAGATCAGTGACGGTAATATTATTTCAGACCGTGCCAACGTGCCTGAGAATGCAGATTCAGATTTAGAACATCAAACCCTGCAACGCACACCACAAAAGAAAACCTCAACTTGGCGTTCTTTTTTTGACCGCCTCGGTGAAGCATTCCGCATGGCACTGCTTGCCATGAATGCCCACCGTATGCGGACTTTCTTGACTATGCTTGGGATTATTATCGGGATCGCATCCGTGGTCTCGGTGGTTGCACTTGGGAATGGCTCACAGAAGCAAATTCTAGAAAATATCAGTAGCCTCGGCACCAATACCATTACCGTGTATCAGGGGCGTGGTTTTGGTGATAACTCGCGTGCTTCACAAGTCAAAACACTGGTGCCTGCTGATGCAGAAGCTTTGGCAGAACAGCCTTACGTCGATGGGGTCAGCCCATCTGCCAATACCAGTGTGACGCTACGTTACAAAGATACCGAAGCATCGGCAACTGTAAATGGTGTCAGTGCAGATTTCTTCTATGTCCGTGGCATGAACTTTAAATCAGGACAGCCTTTTGACAAAAACAGTGTTACTCAGCGTGCCCAAGATGTGGTGATTGATACCAATACGGAGAAAACCTTCTTTGCAGATGGCACCAATCCTGTCGGTCAAGTACTGCTATTAGGCAGTGTACCCAGTCGTATTATTGGCGTGATTGATGCTCAACAAGGTTTTATGGGCAACTCTGACAGTTTGAATGTTTACTTGCCTTATTCGACAGTCATGAGCCGTATGTTAGGTCAGTCTAATGTGCGTAGCATTATTGTTCGTATTAAAGATGAATATCCAAGTAGTGCCGCTGAAAATGCCATTTTGACTCTACTCGAACAACGTCACGGTGCACAAGACGTGTTTACCCAAAACTCCGACAGTATTCGTGAAACCATTCAGCAAACCACTGCAACCATGACCTTACTGATTTCCGCAATCGCGGTGATCTCTTTGGTCGTTGGTGGTATTGGGGTGATGAACATTATGTTGGTTTCTGTGACTGAACGAACTCAAGAAATTGGTGTACGTATGGCGGTTGGTGCTCGACAAAGTGACATTTTGCAGCAATTCCTGATTGAAGCAATTCTGGTCTGTTTATTGGGCGGTATACTCGGTGTACTACTCTCTTTAGGGATTGGACAAATCATCGGACACTTTGCCAAAGGCATCATTGAAATGAGTTATTCAACCACCTCGATTGTAGCGGCCTTTGTCTGCTCAAGCATGATTGGTATTGTATTTGGCTTCTTGCCAGCAAGAAATGCGGCACAACTCGATCCAGTTGCTGCTTTAGCGAGAGAATAAGGAATTTGAGTATGTCTTTTCAATTCACAAAATTAGGACTCGCACTGGTACTCACTGGCTCCTTGGCTGGCTGTTCTGCTGTGGTGAAAACCCCCTATAACGCCCCAACAGTCCAAGTGCCACAACAGTTTCAGTACGATGCGCAAAAAAGTAAAAGCATCGATTTAACTGATCAATGGTGGACTTTATTTAATGATGCTCAACTGAATCAGTTGGTCGATCAGGTTCTCGCTAAAAATAGCGATTTAACTGTTGCTGGAATCACCTGAAACGGGCTCGTTTTTAGGCAAGTTTGGCTGAAAATAGCTTAAGGTATTCGAACCAGTTCAAGTATATCAACAGGTCATAACTATGACCTACGCTCAGGTGATGGTTCTGATCGTGGCTTATCGACTAGCGTTGGCGTTAGCTATGAAGTCGACCTATTCGGTAAACTGGCCAATCAAACTGAAGCAAGTCGTTGGGAAGCTCTAGCCACTGAACAAGATTTGCAAGCCACAGCACAAAGTCTGGTTGGAACCACAGCGAAACTGTACTGGCAATTGGGCTATCTGAATGAACGCTATCAAACCATTCAGCAAAATTTAGCCTCAACTCAAAAAACCTATTCTTTGGTACAGTCGCAATATAAAGCGGGTGCGGTTTCAGGTTTAGATTTAACTCAAGCGGAACAATCGGTGCAAAGCCAAAAAGCCAGTTTAAGCCAAATTGAGCAACAACGTGTTGAAGCACGTACTGCGATTGCTGTATTGCTACATGAACCTGTTCAACAACTGAATATTCAAGAGCCTACACAACTACCTCGCAATGCTCTGCCGAATATCGCGATCGGACTCCCTGCGGATATTTTATCGCGTCGTCCAGACTTACAAGCTTCTGAATTACGCCTACGCAAAACCTTAGCCAATAAAGATGCAACCAAAGCCAGCTATTATCCATCGATTAATTTGACGGGAAATCTAGGTTCTTCTAGCACCTCTTTAACACAACTGTTAAAGAACCCTGCTTTAACTTTAGGTGCAAGCCTGAGCCTACCTTTTCTTCAATATAATGATATGAAGAAAGATATTGCGATTAGTGATCTTAGTATGAAAAAGCGATTATTCAATATCGCCAAACCTTATACCAAGCTTTCTGATGTCGAAAATGCATTATCAAAATCGCACTCAACTGAATCAGCAAGTACAAACTGCAACAACGTAATGTCGAGTTGGCCCAATAAAACTGAGCGACTTACCGAAGTACGTTATCGTAACGGTGCAATCGCATTAAAAGAACTTACTAGATGCGCAAGCGACTACGTAATGCACGACTCAGCTTAGTTGAAACCAAGCAAAGTCAATACAATGCCTATGTAACTTTAATGCAAGCACTTGGCGGAAGTCCTGTAAAGAACTGCCTGAACAATAGCACACACGAGTTGATATTGTTTACTCGCCTAGTTTTAGCTCATTTTAAATGAACTAAAATATGCCCATATCACTAATCTTACACTTTTGTTATAAGCCTCTATTTTTTAACTTAAAATACATTTGGCTAGATTAAACAAAACACTAGAAAGAATAGTACCTGCTACATAAAACAATTAAGCCGCTATAAAGCGGCTTTATCAAATGATTTAGATCAATATGAGTATTCATCATCCATCATACTCTGGCTCATACCAACCGTATTAAAACCACCATCAACATAAAGAATTTCACCCGTAATACCTGAAGCCCACGGTGAACAAAGGAATAACCATTACCCACTTCTTCAATCGTTACATTACGTTGTAATGGAGCAATTTCATTGGCATCCAACATTTTACGGAATGATTTGATACCAGATGCAGCCAATGTACGGATTGGACCCGCAGAAGAGATCGCATTCACACGAATCCTCCTTACCCAAGCTTAGCGCTAAATAACGAACACCCGCTTCAAGTGATGCTTTCGCCATACCCATCACGTTATAGTTTGGCATCTGCAACTCAGAACCTTGATAAGTCAAGGTCAGTAAACTTAACCTTTACGTGCTTGTAATAAAGGCTTTGCGGCACGAGCCATCGCAACAAAGCTATACGCGCTAATGTCATATTGCAATTTTAAAACCGTCACGATCAGTCACGTCAGTAAAGTCACACCATCTAGCGTATGTGCAGGTGCAAAACCAATCGAATGCACAACACCGTCTAAACCATCAGTGTTTTGCCAACTCGACAAAAGTATTGTCAATTTCTGCATCAATCGCTACATCACAAGGGAAAACGAGGGTTGAACCAAACTGTGCTGCAAAGTCATCAACACGTTTTTTTAGCTTTTCATTTGGATAAGTAAATGCTAACTCTGCGCCTTCACGGTGTAATGCTGTCGCAATACCGAAAGCAATTGATAATTTACTTGCAATACCAGCAATTAAAAAAACGCTTACCAGCTAAAAAGTCCTTGTGACATCTTATTCTCACTCGAAAAATTTTCACCACATCATGCCAACATTCCTGATTTTTTCGGAATTGCATAATCCACCTTTTTTACAATCTTGCATAAAAAAAATCGCCTTCATATGAAGACGATTTATGTTTTTATATCAATTCAAATTTAATCATCACCTTGAATTAGGCTTAATAAGCGCATGAATGAATAGTACATCCACACTAAAAAGTCGCAAGTAAAGCAATCACTATACCCATTCAAATGCTTTAGGAGCGCGTTGTGCTGCTGCATTTTCAATAAGATCAAAATCCAAAATTAAGTTCAGTGAAGCAATTACAACAACAAATGCAGCAAAACCAATACCTAACCAATTGCTTTCAAAAATATAAGGAATACTTGAACCAAAAGATCAAACGTAAAACAGTCTGCACAACAAAAACTAAAGCAATCGCAATAGAAGCTGAAATTACAATTGCCTTAAATTTTTCAGTCGCACGAATAATTTGGAATTTATATAACGCAAATGAGCAAGGTTGTAACAAAGGTGCAAGCAAAGCTTGTAAAGAATTCAGGGAATTTCAGCTGGAAAATAAAGGGAATTGCTGCCCAAGAAAGCTCCCTCAAACAAGGCATAAAAAGGAATCGCCAAAGAAGCTGGTGCGGTATTGGTTTTAAATGTCGTGATCGAGGCCAGGAATAAAACTACCACAGCCCCGACAATCGCGGCCGCATAGGCAATGGAGAGGTTTGCAGTGATGGCACAATAGAAAAACAATGCGATACCTAAAACAGCGGCAATCACAGTTAAAAGCACTGACTTCTAGTGCCCCCCTGAATGGTCATTAGTTCAGCCAAATCGCTGTAGGTTTCCACCCTGGTTAAAATAGGATTATGACTTTGCATGTACACTCTCTTTTTATAGTTGGCAATAAAAAATCGAGTTTAAGCGATTTTTTGATCAGGCCCAAATCTTTTATTCACATAAAAAAAGGAGCTTATGCCCCTTGATTTATTTATTCATAATAAAGAAATATTCACGGTAATATTTCAGCTCAGCAATCGAATCACGAATATCGTCCATTGCCAAGTGTGAGGCATTTTTTCTTTAAACCACTCATAATTTCAGGTCTCCAGCGTTTCCGCTAACTCTTTCACAGAAGGCACATCTAAATTACAGTAATGGAAAAAATTGTTCCAACTCTGGCATTAAACGATGCAAGAAACGGCGATCTTGGCAAATCGAATTACCACACATCGGTGAAGATTTTGGATTGACCCATTTCTTTAAGAACTCAAGTGTTTGCTGCTCTACATCTTGTGCATTCAACTTGCTGCGACGTACACGCTCGATTAAACCAGATTGACCATGTTGCTTAGTATTCCACTCATCCATTGCATTCAAAATGAGATCTGATTGATGAACAGCTAAAACAGGCCCTTCAAGCCAGAATGTTTAAATGATCATCTGTAATAATGGTTGCAATTTCAATAATCTTATCGTTATCCGTATCAAGACCTGTCATTTCCAGGTCAATCCAAATTAATCGTGTATCAGGGGTGCTGCTCATAGATGGCGATTCTAAAGGGCTTAAAAACATCAATAGTAGCAAATTAATTACATCTTGGCTGTAATTCCATAGCGGCTTCATGCTATTTTTGCGGTCTTCAAAGTGTGGATTTTCTGGGATATGAATGGCTTTAATTCGTAAGCGTCGTTTAACCGAGCAACAGCAGCGCCGTATTGAAAAACAGCATAAATCGCGTCAGGATGATATTGACACGTCGCAGGATTTAGATGGGCTGGTTGTTCAGCATTATGGCCGTCAACTCGAAGTACAAGCCTTGTCCATACCTGAACAGCATCCTGAAAAACCACAGGTGGCTGAGGGCGAACCTGAACCATTCTGGAAACCGATTGAACTGGACAGTATTTGGCGCTGTCATACCCGTACCAACCTAGAGTTGCTGGTGACAGGTGACCGTGTGAAATGGCAGGCCGACCCCAATACAGGTTTGGGGATTATCACCGCGATTTATCCGCGACAGTCATTATTGACCCGCCCAGACCGCTATCACAAGGTCAAGCCTGTCGCCGCCAATATCAGCCTGATTGTGATTGTGTTCGCGCCCCTGCCTGAACCCGCACCCACACTGATTGACCGTTATCTGGTCGCCTGTGCCGATGCCAACATTCCCGCCTTGCTGGTACTGAACAAATCAGACCTGCTCACTGAAAATGACCCAATCATGACCATGCTCAGTGAATATGAAGCTCTGGGTTATGAAACCCTGATTTGTCATGCACAAGGTGATTTATCCGCACTTTCCGCACGAATCGACAATGAAACGGTTGCATTTGTTGGTCAGTCAGGCGTGGGGAAAAGCTCACTGATTAATACCATTGTTCCAGATGCGGCACAGAAGACCAATGTCATTTCCGAAAACTCGGCACTGGGACAACACACCACCACCTCAACCCGTTTGATTAAATTTGGAACAAACGGCGCACTGATTGACTCCCCAGGAATCCGTGAATTTGGTCTGTGGCATTTGAGCCTGGAAAAGGTGCGAACAGGTTTTCCTGAGATTGAAACCCATCTGGGTCATTGCCAGTTCCGTAACTGCACCCATAGCCATGAGAAAAATTGTGCCTTAAAACAGGCAGTTGATGCGGGCGAAATTTTGCCAAGACGTTTGGACAGCTATCTACGCCTAATGGATGAAATTCAGGAAGCCCAGCAAAAAAATTAGTTTTCTTGGGTTTTACCCTTGAACTAACATTTTTGATCACCATAGAGATAAGTTATACTCAGGGTCAATTTTGATTTTAACTTTAGGTGACTTGTGGAACGCTGGTTAGAGTTTATGGGGAACCACCCCTTTTTGTTTGGTACGCTCGGCGTGCTCATCGTGCTGTTCTTCATTTTAGAGGGTCAGCGCAATGGTCGTAAAATTTCACCACAATCACTCGGTATTTTGGTCAAGGCAAAAAATGCCATGCTGATCGATCTACGGGATGCTAAGGATTTCCGTGATGGCCACATCAGTGGCAGCCGCAACATTCCATATAGCCAAATCACAAGTCATGTTGATGAATTAAAAGCAAGTGACCGTCCATTGGTATTTATTTGCAACCTAGGTCAAGTTGCAGGCTCCGCATTACTGAAAGTCGGCCATGCCGACAGCTACCGTCTAGATGGTGGTGTCAGCAATTGGAAAGCTCAGGGCTTACCCTTAATTAAAAGCAAAACCAAAGCTTAAGGAGAAATAAAATGACCGATACAAACGTCACCATTTATTCAACGCTTTCTTGCCCATATTGTGTAAGGGCAAAACAGCTTCTTGAGCGTAAGGGCGTTGCCTATAAGGAAATTAACCTTTCCAATGAGGCACCTGAAGTTCGTATTGAGTTAATGCAGCGTACCAATCATCGTACCGTGCCTCAAATTTTTATCAAAGACCAGTTTATCGGTGGTTTTGATCAACTTTATGCCTTAGAGCGTGAAGGGAAACTCGACCAATTATTAGCTTAACAACACTCCACGATTTAAGGAAAAACAATGAGCGAAGAACAAGTTCAACCACAACTCGCGTTAGAACGTATTTACACCAAAGATATTTCTTTTGAAGTTCCAGGGGCACAGGTATTTACCAAGCAGTGGCAGCCAGAACTCAACATCAATTTATCTTCTGCGGCAGAAAAGATTGATCCAAACCATTATGAAGTTTCTTTAAAAGTTGTGGTTCAGGCCACCAATGAAGGTGAGACCGCATTCATTGTTGATGTGACCCAGTCAGGGATTTTCCTGGTTGATGGCGTGGAGGAAGATCGTCTTCCGTACGTTCTGGGTGCTTACTGCCCGAATATCCTGTTCCCGTTCTTGCGTGAAGCAGTGAATGATCTAGTGACCAAGGGTAGCTTTCCACAATTGTTGCTTACCCCAATTAACTTTGATGCTGAATTTGAAGCCAATATGCAGCGTCTACAAGCTGAAGGTGATGCGCAAGGTCAGGCATAACACTTTAAGCGCGCAAAAAACCACAGCACCTGCTGTGGTTTTTTATTTTATAATGAGAACGATATGGATAAGATAAAATGAGCCTGATGTTACGGAACATATCTATACCATCCTCTTTGACAACATCTATGCGGTTGCAGAACAACATGGGCTGGCACTGTTATTAATCTCGAATGAAAACCCTTATTGGATGCTGGTTCCAGATCAGGCTGAACAGATTAATCGCCTGATCGAGGCATTTAACCAGACGTTTACTGAAGTTGAGCTTTATCACTATGTTTAAGGCCTCTGATGCTGCTACTCAACAATCGTTCTAAACGTCAGGTTGATACGGGCAGTCGACACTTTCTTGGTGGGTGGCAAACGGTGCAGCCAGTGGCTTTGTGTGGTGTCTTTCATTACCAATAGGCTGCCATGCTCTAAATATAACTCCACCTTTTCCTTGCTTTGTTTATGTTTAAAGGCAAATTTCCGTTCCGCACCAAAGCTGAGTGACGCAATCGCGCCATTTTTCTTTAAGTCGGTTTCATCATCACTGTGCCAGGCCATTCCCTCCTCACCTGTATGGTAAAGATTCAGTAGACATGAATTAAAGCGCTCACCTGTCAACAGCTCCACCCGTTGCCTTAACTCAAGCAGTTCAAGCGTCCACGGCAAGGCATATCTGTTGACATTGGAGTAGGTATATTCATACCCCTGATCGCCATACCATGCCACTTTTCTTTTGGTGGTGATCTGCCGACCAAAGATAATGGCCTGATCATTTTCCCAAGCAATGTTTTGCATCAACTTTTCAAAATAATCATCAGCGACCATTTCCTGTATGACTTTGCCATAATACTGCACCGTTCCATCATAGGGTAAATGGTTATGCCTTGGGTCAGCCTCAATATCAAACAGTTGCATGTGTCTGTGCTCCCTCCCAGCCAATCATCGCCGTTTTCCTTAAGGTTCCCCATTCATAGCCACCCAAAAGACCCGTGGACTGAATCACCCGATGGCATGGAATCAGGAAAGCCACGGGATTACTGCCAATCGCTGTGCCCACCGCACGGGCTGCCTTGGCATGGTCTATATTTTGCGCAATCTGACCATAGCTGGAAAGCTGTCCCATGGGAATCCGAAGCAGGCTTTGCCAGACTTTCAGTTGAAAATCGGTTCCTTTTAGATGCAGCTTAATTTCAGGCAATTGTTCCCAGTCTTTTTGAAAGAAAGCCAGTGCATTAGTCTGAAATTCATCTATTTGCTCAACCAACTGGGCTTTGGGGAACTGTGATTTCAATTGTTGTAATGCTTCTATCTGATCTTCCACAAAGCTTAATGCACAGATGCCTTTGTAGGTTGAGGCAATCAATACCTCACCAAACAAGGTTTCAGCAAAGGAATAATGAATTATTAAATCTTGTCCGCCCTGTTTATATTCGGCTGGGGTCATGCCCTCAATCTGGATAAACAGGTCATGCAAACGACTGGTACTAGAAAGTCCTGTCTCAAAGGTTGCATCCAGCACACTGCCTTGTTGCTTTAAAATGTTCTTGGCATATTCAACACTGGTGTATTGCAGAAATTTTTTCGGGCTGGTTCCCACCCATTCAGTGAATAAACGCTGAAAATGCGCTGGACTGAGATGAATGTGTGCGGCCACCTCATCCAGTTGTGGCTGCTGCTGAAAATTTTGCTGGATATAGGCAATCGCTTGAGCAATACGATCATAAGTACGCTGCTGTTGCATTTCTCTATCCTCTAATTGCTGCTGTCTCTCCACACTAACAAGCTTCCTGCGCCAAGAAAATCCGAAAGATGCTATTCATTTATCCATATCCTCATTTATGATGGCAAATATCTAAACATCAATTAAAACAACAAGAGTATGTATTATGCCTTTTACCCCCTTGCATTTAGGCGTGGGCGCCTGCTGTAAAGCAGTGGGACAGCAACGTTTTAGCTTTATGATTTTCGCTGGTACACAAATCTTGATGGATCTGGAACCGCTATTTGGCATGATCTATGGCTGGCAATATTTACATATCATCACGCACAATCTATTAGGTGCAAGCTTAATTGGTTGTTTAGCTTTTCTGATTGGCAAACCCATCAGCGAATGGGTGTTACGATTCATCCTAAAATATGGAGATTGGAGAATTTCATGGAAAACCGCCGCAGCCAGTGCCTTGATCGGAAGCTATAGCCATATTTTACTGGATGCCTTTATGCATCACGATGTGTATTTCTTTTATCCGTGGATTTTAAAAAATCCCTTAGCAAACTTGATTCCTTATTCCGCACTTTTTTATAGCTGCATTTTTATGGCAATTATTGGCACATCCATTTGCTTATATCAGCTCAAATTTAAAAACAAGAGGACGTAAACCCACGCCCTCTTGTTCTAGACTTTTTATAAACGGCGACGTAATGCATCAGCAATGGATTCGACCAACTGCTGTGAAATTTCCTGTTTTGAGGCTTTTTCCAGCTCACGTTTATTCATATGGTAAGACTGAGCAAAGAACACCGTCATGGCATTTTCGTCTGAGGCAAAACCAATATCAGGGCGCGACACATCATTACAGGCGATCATATCCAGCTTTTTCGCGACCAGTTTGCCTGCGGCATATTCCTCAACATTCTGGGTTTCAGCTGCAAACCCAACCATAAATGGACGTTGCTGTTGCTGGGCAATCGTTGCCACAATATCAGGGTTTTTCACCAAGGATACCGCAAGCTCATCGCCTGCTTTCTTGATTTTATGCTCTGCAACCTGTGCCACACGGTAGTCTGCCACCGCAGCCGTGGCAATAAAGATATCACAACCCTGTTGCAACTGGTTCATGCTAACATCCAGCATTTGCATAGCTGAACTGACATTGATGCGTTGCACACCATTTGGAGTATCCAGACTTACAGGCCCTGCCACCAGAGTCACTTTTGCCCCTGCGGCATAACAGGCTGCCGCCAGAGCAAAGCCCATTTTTCCAGTGCTGTGGTTGGAAATGTAACGTACAGGGTCAATCGCTTCACGGGTTGGGCCAGCAGTAATGGTGACGCGCTTACCCGCCAATAAACCAAACTTTTCTGCAATGGCACGCTGGGCTTTATGGAAATAAGCCGCCACCTGACGCGCTAAATCTTCAGGTTCAGGCATACGCCCCAAGCCCACATCACCACATGCCTGCTCACCTGCATCTGGCATAATCACATGCACGCCATCTTCAACCAGAGTTTTCAGGTTACGCTGTGTCGCCTTGGCTGCCCACATTTGCTGGTTCATGGCAGGTGCAACCCAGACAGGCGCTTTGGTGGCTAAATATAAAGTACTCAGTAAATCATCCGCCAAACCATTGGCGAACTTGGCAATGCTGTCACAGCTTGCAGGTGCAACTAGCACTAAATCAGCCCAGCGTGCCAATTCAATATGCCCCATGCCTGCCTCAGCTTCTGGGTCAAGCAACTCAGTATGTACTGGATTGCCCGACAATGCCTGAAAAGTCAGTGGGGTAATAAAAGCCTGTGCGCCTTGTGTCATCACCACACGGACATCAAAACCATAATCTTTTAGACGGCGAACCAGAATGGCACTTTTATAGGCAGCAATACCACCCGTAACCGCCAATATAATGTTTTTATGAGGAATAACACTAAGATCGAAGCTCACAAACAGGATACCTTGCTGTTGCAGTGGCGCTCACAATAGCATTAAATACGATCATACCCAAGCCATGCGCTCGGAAAAACATAAACCATAATAAAATCAATGTGAATATTCATCATGAATCAACCGATAAAACAATCAATCAAGGCATGGCCAGAACAAGAACGACCACGGGAACGCTTATTATCACAGGGGGCACAGAGTTTATCCGATGCGGAATTGCTCGCTATTTTTCTACGCTCAGGCTCCAGACAACACTCGGCGGTTGAGCTTGCCCGTATACTGATTCAACATTTTGGTGGACTCAATCCAATTTTTGATGCCTCACTTGAAGAACTTTCCCAGTTTAACGGCATTGCCGATACCAAATACGCACAACTGATGGCGGTAAAAGAACTGGGACGACGTTATCTGAATAACTACTTTCATCAGCAACGGCTTTGTCTGGATACTTCTACATTGGTGCTCGACTATCTGCGCTATGAATTGCAAGGTGAAAAACAGGAAGTGTTTGCCGTGCTGTGTCTGGATGCTGAGCTTAGGAAACTGCATTTTAAGAAACTATTTTTTGGTTCACAACATAGTTGTAGTGTCTCTATCAACCAGACCTTGCGTTATGTGCTTCAGCAACAGGCCTGCCAAATCGTGATTGCACACAACCATCCTTATGGTATTGCCCAGCCCTCGCACGAAGACATTTACCTCACCCAGCAACTGAAACAAGCCTGCCAGTTACTTGAAATCCAGTTGCTGGATCACTTTATTATTTCACCTGAAAACCATTTTTCCTTTTCTGAGCAACAACTACTCAAACCTGTCCGAATCAAACAATCTGATCTTGACAAAGCCTAGAGCAAACAGGAACATCAGCAGATAAAATTAATGATTCAAACAACATGATTGTCCGTGACCAGCCAAGTATTTTTAAGGTTTTATTTTCATGGCGTGGGACGATTTTACCCAAAATTTTACCCTCTCTCGGTTTTGTCATGTTGATCTCCGCAATTATTGGTGGAATTGAATATATTGATCTATACCGCTTTCCTGAAATTCCCCTCGTTGGTTTTACCCTGATTGGTGTTGTGCTTTCCATCTTCCTCGGCTTTAAAAATACCGCATGCTATGATCGCTGGTGGGAAGCACGTAAACTTTGGGGCGTTTTGATTGCCACGTCACGACACTTTGACCGCGATTGCCGAATCTTGACCCAGGCACGGCGTGAACGTGTAATTCAGCATGTGATTGTATTTGCCAATGTGTTACGCGATCGTTTACGTCACCAGACCGCAAATCCTACTGAACTGACAGAAACCAGTGGTTTAAGCCAACAGGCACTTACCCAGCTTTACCAGCAACACAATGCACCACAATATGCCCTGAGTCTGATCCAGTGGGAGCTGTTGCAAGCCCTGAAAGATGGGGAAATCTCCGATATTATTTATACGCAGATGAATCACCATGTCGCGGCCTTAAGTGAAATGCATACGGGTTGTGATCGGATTGCCAATACCCCAATTCCTTTTGCCTATTCAGTTTTGCTGAACCGAACCGTTTATTTCTTCTGCTTTATGTTGCCTTTTAGCCTGGGTTCTTTACTGGGTTTGGTGACACCCCTCTTGGTTGGAATTTTGGCTTATACCTTTCTAGGCCTCGATGCCTTAAGTACAGAAATTGAAGAGCCTTTCGGTACTCAGAGTAATGACCTGCCATTGGATGCAATGGTACGCACCATTGAAATTGAATTGCTGAGTACGCTAGGCCGTCCAACACCACCACCCATTCAGGCACACGATCATAATTTATTGTAAATTATAAATTTAGATAAACCGATGACGTTTTGTTCAGTTGTAATCAACCTCACAAAGGCAATATCTAACGATTAAAAACCAACAGGCTCAAGGCATTATTTGGCAGTCGTAATACTATGGAAAACCATGAAACATCCACTGCACTCCCCATAATAGAATCATGAAAAATACAATTATCAAAAATATTTCTAACTTTTTCATTCCATTATCATCTAAAACTTTCCCACACCCCTTTTTGTCCATCAGCAACTTTTGGGGTATTACCAAGCTTAATCCACGGCATGTTGTCTCCATGAAAATCGCTGCCAATTGAAACCGCTAAACCATATTCCTGAATCATCCGATCCACCATGTGTCGCGTAGAAAGCGCTTCACTACTGCCAGGAAGCTCAACCGCATCACCACCAAACTCAGCAAATAACTGAATCAAATAACGGATATTGGTTGCAGACAAATCATAACGGGTCGGATGTGCCAATACCGCAAAGCCCTGACTGGCATGAATCACATCAATGGTCTCTTTTAAACCTACCCCATCAAATTTGACAAAAGCCTTTTTGCCCTCTTTCAGGAAACGGTCAAATGCCTGTTGAGGACGAGCGACAACATTTTTTTCAACCAAAGTTTTGGCAATATGGGTTCGCGTCACCCGATCTGCCTGACCATCCACTTTTGCCAATACATCTGGATAAATATCAAAACCGATACATTTTTCCAATAACTCACAAATCAGTTTTGCCCGCTCAGCCCGCACTTTTTTCTGGTTTTCCAGCATTACCTTGATCGGAACTTCATCCAGCATATTCAATGCAACGATATGCACTCCATAACTCTTTTTAGTGCTGGGACGTGACCACTGACTGGAAATTTCCACACCAGAAATAATTTGAATATCATGCTGTTGAGCATAATCTCTCGCCCTTGCCACACCGTCCATCGTGTCATGGTCGGTCAGGGCTAAGGTCTGGATTTTTAAGTCAACCGCAGCCTGTACCAGTTGCTCAGGAGACAAGGTACCGTCTGAAATGAAACTATGCGTATGTAAATCGACACCGAACATGCTTTGTATTATGCTATCTGACCTATTTCACCACTGTACTGTAACATGAAAGCGTTGCTCGATTATCTTCCACTGATTATCTTCTTTTATTTTTATAAAACCACCGACCCGAAAGATAGTCACCATCCATTACTGGAGCTTGTGGGCAGTGCAGGAAATACTGATCAAAACCATATTCTGGTTGCGACCTGTGCGCTACTGATCTCGACCCTTGTGGTCTATGGTTGCCTGTTCTTTTTCCAGAAGTTCAAACTGGAAAAAATGCAGTGGTTTATCGTTGTCATGTCAGTGGTTTTTGGTGGAATTACACTGGCATTCAGTGATGTGACCTATATCAAAATGAAAGCGGTCATTATCAATATCGGGATTGGAATAGGTTTTCTGGTTACGCCCCTGTTTAACAAAGAACGTGAACCGATTATTAAAAAACTTTTGGGTTCGTTGCTTGAACTGACACCAAAAGGCTGGATGCGTCTAAACTGGGCATGGTGTGGGCAGTTCTTCTTGTTGGCGTCACTGCATTTCTTCTTTGGCTTTGTATTTATGCAGGGAAAATACTGGGGCGAATTCACCGCATTTGGCGATATTATCGTTTCTATCAGTTACCTTGCTGTTATACTAATTTGCTTAAGAAAGCATTTTAAAGCCACTGACTAACCTGAATCATTTGAGCGACTGCTATGCCATATTTTGTGCTGACCTGTACTGATCACGAAGATACCTTGGAAAAACGTTTAGCAATTCGTCCCCAGCATGTAGAGCGTCTACAAAAGCTGGATGATGAGGGACGCTTAATTGCTGCGGGCGCGCATCCAAAAGACCCGAATAATCCACAGGCTGGATTTTTAGGCAGCACCATCATTGTTGAGTTTGAGAGTCGTGAAGTGCTGGATGCATGGATTCAGGAAGAGCCATTTTTAAAAGAAGGGATTTACGCAAAGATTGAAGTAAAACCTTTCAACAAAGCTTTTCCAAAAGGGTAAGTCATGCAAGTTGCCGTTAAAAGCCTATTCGCTTTTTGTTTATTCAGCTCAAGCGTATGGGCTGTTGAACCCACAGTACTACAAGCTAAACCATCCTCTACAAATACAACTAGCACGACAGCAAAGCCTCTGACGGCTGAACAAATTGCCAAGGCAAAACAGCAACAGGAAGCAAAGGTAAAAGCCCTGATTCAAGATCAGGCTAGTCGATTAAAGCAGCTTGAACATGCCAATCTTGAAGAACTTGCCCAAA
>JAXMGF010000036.1:0-17191 GCA_046347365.1 Acinetobacter sp.
GTGTCTATATGGGCGATGACTGGCCTGACCTGTCTGCGTTTGCAATTGCAGGCATGAGCATTACTGTGCCCAATGGCCATGAGGAAGTGCGTCGCCGTGCAAATCTGGTCACCCAGGCGATGGGTGGACGTGGGGCAGTACGTGAGGCCTGTGATATGTTGCTGATGGCAAAAGGTGTTTACCAAGAGCTACTTGCAAAATACCTGACTGTACCACATTAATATCAGTATTAAACTCCCTCAAGGTTAGGGCACCCTGTTTATGGATACCAAGGTTTTATATGTTGTTGCTGTAATTGTTGCTGCGATCAGTGGTGGCTATTATTATTACAGCGGCAAGGCAAAAAAGCTGGAAGTTGATTCAGCTAAAAATATGACATATTCAGCACAGGGCGTTCATCTTACGCAAACAGATGAGCAGGGGAATTTATATATTCGTGCCGAAATCAAGCAGTTGCAACAGGATATGCAACAGAAAACATCACAGCTTGATCAGCTCAATGCGGTGATGTACAAACAGGGCAAGCCTGATGCGACCTTTTTTGCCAAACAGGCAAATGGTTACGATGACAATAGTAAAGTAGTCCTGACTGGAGACGTGGTTGCGACACAATTATCTGAACAGGGTAAAATGGAGTTTCATACGGATGAACTCACAGGCTATCCGAAAACCAGACAACTGGAAACGCAGCATCAGGTCATTGTGCAGTCACCAACGGCTGAGTTTGTGAGTCAGGGACTAAAAGCAGACCTCAATCAGGGTCAATATGAATTTTTCAAAGTTCGAGGAAAGTATGCGCCAAAACCTTAATACCCAGTATCGTTCATCTTTCCTGAAACAGGTGGCTTGTGTTGCGGTGGTTGCACTCTCTTCTGCCTCAGGTTTTGCTTTACCGTCAGACCGTAACCAACAACTTTCTCTGGCGGCTGAAAACGCGACTTATAATAGTAAAACGGGTATTACCACTTATACGGGCAATGTGGTGATCGAACAGGGCACCATGAAGCTTCAGGCGGACTCACTGGTTGCCACACTGAACAGTAAAAACGAGATTCAGACCATTACCGCCAAAGGTAAACCTGCCAAGTTCCAGCAGCAAATAGAAGCCAACAAGGGGTTGGCACGCGGTGAGGCGCAGAATATTGTCTACAACGCAGACACAGGGATTATCACGTTGACTGGCAATGCCTATCTCTATCAGGATGGTTCCAGTATTCGCGGCAACAGGTTGAAATACAGTATGAACAAGGGCGATGTTGAGGCGCAGGGTTCATCATCTAATCGTATTCAGATTATCATTCCACCATCAAGTTCAAAAAGCTTTCCAGGGGCACGTGATTAATGGAACAGTCAGGTCAGCAACCACAGACATTGTGCATTAAGCATTTGGCGAAAAATTATAGCAAGCGCTGGGTTGTGAAAGATGTTTCTTTTACCATGCAAAGTGGTCAGATTGTCGGACTGCTTGGGCCGAATGGTGCGGGAAAAACCACCAGCTTCTATATGGTTGTTGGTCTGGTGCGTATGGACAAGGGCGAGATTCACCTCGATGACCTTGACCTGTCCGATCTGGCTATGCATGAGCGGGCGCGTAAGGGAATTGGCTATTTACCTCAGGAAGCGTCTATCTTTAGAAAGCTGACCATTGCTGAAAATATTATGGCAATTCTGGAGACACGTAAGGACCTGAATAAGCAGCAGCGCCAGCAACGCCTGACTGAGCTTTTGAATGATTTTAAGATCAATCATATTAAGGATTCACTGGGTATGAGTGTTTCTGGTGGTGAACGCCGTCGGGCTGAAATTGCACGTGCATTGGCTGCCGATCCAAAATTTATGCTGCTGGATGAACCATTTGCAGGAGTTGACCCGATTTCCGTAGGTGATATTAAGGATATTATCCAAACCCTAAAAGAACGGGGTATTGGGGTGTTGATTACCGACCATAACGTGCGTGAGACTTTGGCCATTTGTGAAAAGGCTTATATCGTGAGTGAGGGATCGGTGATTGCTGAAGGCACGCCTCAGGAAATTCTGGATAATGAGCAGGTGCGTAAAGTGTATTTGGGTGACGATTTTGTGGCTTAAATTTGAACAGTTTTTTATATCCTAAAGAACCTGCGGGTTCTTTTTTATAAGTTATCATTAAAAAGTGAACATGTATTCTTTTCCGAATTGGAGATACCTCTCTCATCTACAAAAATTGATATAATTTCTTTTTTGCTTTTATCTAGATTTTTATGCCATTCACCATTGCCCATACGATTACTTTTGAAGAAGAAATTAAAAAAAGTCGTTTTCAGGCGATTGCTGCGGTTGTTGAAAATGAACAACAGGTCAAAGCCTTTTTAGAGCAGACTAAAGATACATCAACCACCCATCAATGCTGGGCATGGAAGATTGGACACCATGTACGCTTTAATGATGATGGTGAACCCTCTGGAACAGCAGGTCGTCCTATTCTGGCAACCATAGAGGGCAATGATTTAACCAATGTGATTGTCATGGTCAACCGTTGGTATGGCGGAATCAAGCTGGGCACAGGTGGACTGGTACGGGCTTATGGTGGCTGTGCTGGACAATGTTTGCTATTGGCTGAGAAAATTGAGCTAATTGAGAAAAAAGCAATACAGTTTGCCTGCCTGTTTAATGAATGGGCGATTATCCAGTATGAGTTGATGCAGCAACAGATTGAATATCAGGAAAGCTATACTGAAAATGGGGTGATGATTGAGGCGCGTGTACAAGTTCATCAAATTGAACCACTCAGGCATAAACTTCAGGACCTGACCAGAGGGCGTGAGCAATTACGTGTATTGGATGAATAGTGTTTGCACGCCCTCTCTTGCGAGTCTGCGGAACAGTGTTCCTTATTCTCAGGACGTGAGCAGGTCAAGATTGTTGAGGAATCTATAGATGACTGATCCATTATTGAAGTATCGGGAGCAGCATAAACATCGTTTAAATTATATGCCCTGGCTATATTGGTCATTGAAACCCAAACATCGGGAATGGGCGGAACAATGGCAGGCGGAATATCAAGCCTACCTGCTGGAAATGGAAACGGTAGAGATTGGAGAGAACTGTTTCATTTCTCCTTTAGCCCATATTTTTGCAGAGCGTGGTCGTAAGATCAGCATTGGTGACAATACCTTTATTGCGGCGGATTGTACCTTGCATGGACCGTTGCAGATTGGCAGTGAAGTAGCAATTAACCACCACTGTATTTTAGATGGTGGACGTGCAGGCATTAAACTGCATGATCAGGTTCGCATCGCGGCTTATAGTCATTTATATGCTTTCGATCATGGTATGGATTTAGAACGTCCGATTTACCAACAGGCAGTGACTTCAAAAGGCATTGAGATTGGACAGGATGTTTGGCTGGGGGCGCATGTGGGGATTAAAGATGGTGTGAAAATAGGAGATCATGCCGTCATTGGAATGAACAGTATGGTGACTAAAGATATTGACAAGCATGCCATTGTTGCAGGTAATCCAGCTCGCTTGATCCGTTATCGAAAATAAGAAAATAGCATGAAAAAGTTCAGAAGATTCGATACATAAATTTAACCTATCCTGGTTTTATCTGTGTTAAGTTAAAAACAAGTACAAGACCTAAGGTGTTAAACCTAAAGAGAGGCGAACATGAACCGTGTCATTGCATGTATTGATTCTTCACCTTGTATCGAGGCGGTCGCTGAAGCAGCCGCATGGGTGGCGAAGCAAACGCAAAGAGAATTAGTACTGTTGCAAATCCTGGACTATTATCCAGCAAGCTATCATTTAGGTGAAATCAGCGGTGTCATTGGTTTTGAAAGTAATGCGATGCTGCTCAAGGAGTTGGCAGAGCTTGAGCAAAAGCAAAGCGAACTCGCGCTCGACTACAGCAATAATTTACTGAAACACATTTCTGAACTGATTGAAAAACGATATGGTTTAACCAGTACCAAGATTCAGGAAAAAGGCGATTTTCTTGAACAGAGCTTTAATATTCTAAAAGAGAATGATGTTGTCATTATTGGGCGTGTGGGTGAACGGGCGGCCGAGAAGAATAAGCCGATTGGCAGTAACGTAGAAAACTTTATTCGTGGTGCAAACTGTACAGTGATTACAGTAGGCGAGCATTTTGAAGCACCAAGACGTTTTATCTTTGCCTATGAATATTCACCGACCTGTCAAAAAATGCTGCAACGCATTGCCCAAAGTGATTTATTGAAAACACTGCAATGTCACTTACTTTATGTTGGTGATCATCCTGAAATGCTGACCGAACCTGAAAAGTATTTAAAGATGCTGGTATAGAGGTTGTACCTGTCTACCGTTATGGAGATGTGGCACAAAATATTCTTGAATATCAGGCAGAGCATAAGATTCAGTTGATTGTGCTGGGGGCTTTCAGCCACAGTAAAATCCATCAATTCTTTTTGGGTAGCATCACCACCACAATTTTCCGTAATGCCAATGTGCCTTTGCTCGTGGCTAAGTGATTCATTTTTAAGTCATTACACTTCAGCCATGCATTGCGTTATAGGCTAAATGACTAACAAGGATAAACGTAGGCAATGACCCTTGTCAAGTTTCATAACGAAGTTTGTGGATATTTTAGCCATAACCCTAGGGACAGAGCATTTTTTGTCACGGTTATGTTGTTCATTTAGAATGACCACAATACATGCCTTGTTCCCCTAAATGATCGCTGTCGCAAGCATCTGTGAAGTGTTAATAGACCTCTATAGTTATCCGCAAATACTGTGGATAACTATATGGAAAAGCATTGTGTATAAATATAAGTAATTGATATTAAATAATTAAAAATTTCAGGTTGTTTTTTAATCTCTATTTCACAATCGCAATTGCAAAACCATCATGGCCTTTTGACCCCACAGTTTGTAGGGCTGTACAGGATAAAAGCTTTGGATGATCTTTTAATGCCGTAAAGGCATCCCGAATACCTTCAATGCTTGGTTTTTTATTGTTTTCATCCAGAATTGCACCTGCACGAATGACATTATCCAGTACGATAATGGTGCCAGAATGGGACAGTTGTAAACTTAACTCCAGATATTCAGGATAACTTTGTTTGTCGGCATCAATAAAAATAAAATCAAAAGCTTCACTGCCTTCAGCAATAAGCTGTTTCATCACATCTGCACCACGACCTTTTTTCAGTTCGATCGTGGTGGGCATATTGGCATAATCAATGTTTTCCTGCGCCAGGATGACGTGGGTATCACGTCCTTCAACGGTCAGTAGATAACCATCTTCGGGTAAGGCCTTTGCCAGCCAAATGGTGCTATAAGCCGCAAAAGTTCCCAGTTCCAACACGCGCTTGCACTGATTCATCTGAATCAGCATTTGTAAAAACATACCTTGATTGGGTGCAACAGCCAGATGATTAGAAAAACCCTGCTGATCGGTATTGTCTAATGCATGTAGAAGTTTTGGGTCAGTGGGAATTAAATGTGAATTGATATATTCATCAATGTCTGTCCACATCTGTTGCATAATCAGGTTTACCTATAAATCTGTTAGCTGCATTTTAAACATTTATATCCAGAGTGCAATTTGATTACTGAATTAATCACTACCATTGAAATAAAAAAGAGACCGTTTAGATCTCTTATCGATTTAAATTATCGTTTATTAGAAGTTACACATTGAACTGTTGCGGGTTAGGTCAGGCCCCCAGGTACGATAACCCTGTGTATCAATATGGATTTGTCCAGAGCTGTATAATCCCACACCCAAGTTTAGACTTTGACCATGCTGGGTCCAGAACTGGCATAGTTTAAATTTGGTTTGCTCAATAAATGCATAGTCTTGAGGCTGGGGGAATTCAGGGCCAATGCGCAAATCAATTGCCGAGTTGAATAAATGCTTGGAAGAGCTTGCTCCGCCAGCGCATTGATTCAGGGGAAGATCACGGTAAACCGAAGTCACTTCAAAATCTGTCAATATTTTGGCTGCAATCAGGTACTTAAACACACGCAAGGTTGAAAGTGAGTTGTTCCATAACTCGCGGTTAGGCACCATATATTCAGAGCGCCCACATTTTTGCCAATCCCGTGCGGTACGTAGTAATTCAAAACTTGGAATAATATGTGCCAGATTGTTGCGTGTTAAAAACTGCTCATATTCACGAACGCGTGCATAGTTCTCGTCCTGATTGAGCCAGATGCGATAAGAGGCAGGTTCAATCTTATTGGGAATAGGGCGGGTAATGGTGACCTGTTCCTGAGGAATATAAATTCTTTTTCCGATGTTGTTATTTTGGGGCACTTTGGTGGTTGAGCTGACACAACCGACCATCATCACAGGGATGATAAAAAATGAAAAAAGACCCTGTAATTTATTTTGAATCATAAAAAAGAAATTTCACAAACGATATGTGTATCATTTTAATGCAAAATAGCGCATGAATAATGATGCAATTGCAAAGAAATGTGTGATTCGAGTATAAAAAAAGACCAGTTAATACTGGTCTTTTCTATGATTATTTTTCTAAATATTGCAATTTATTTGGCTTGCCATTCCATTCTTCACGATCGGCAGGTTGTTCACCAATTTGAGTGATGTTATTACCTGCCCATTTTTCAGATAGTTCAGCATTCAGCTCAATAAACACTTCCTGACCTTCTGGTAGTTCATCTTCCGAGAAAATCGCATTTGCTGGACATTCAGGTTCACACAATGCACAGTCAATACATTCATCTGGATTGATCACAAGGAAGTTTGGCCCCTCATAGAAGCAGTCTACAGGACAAACTTCAACACAATCTTGATACTTACATTTAATACAATTTTCGGTGACAACAAACGTCATGGCGGCAGCTACCTAAAAAATATGGTTTTCATTTTGAATAGCGTATTTTAGGCAAAAAAGACCGATAGAAACAATTCCTTTTATTGATATTTATTATTCGTATCAATGAAATGGACTTATTTATATGACTTTTGTTGATAATAAGTCTCAACAATACGGTCAATTCGCTTATTGATGCTGTTCTTTCGTTCCTTAAAAAGTGTTATCACACAAGATAGAGTTGATATTGAATTGATTAACGTTCAACCGTTGGAGCAGTCTTGGATAATGCCTTTAATTGATAAAGCTGTTCCAGTGCCTGACGTGGGGTTAATTCATCAACATCAATGTTTTGTAACAACTCCAGTGCAGGTGAATGGGCTTGCACTTCAATGATGCGCTCAACAAAGTGAGTTTCGATTTTATTGTCAATTGCACTGAATAAATCAGTCTGTACAGTATTTTGCAAATGCTGGTGCTGTTGTTTTTCCAGAATCTTTAAACGTTTTTGTGCTTCTTTAATCACGTTGGCTGGAATACCTGCCAGTTTTGCCACCTGCAAACCATGACTCTGACTCGCTGGGCCATGCTGAACCTTATGCAGCAAGATTAGATTGCCGTTTAATTCCTGCGCCGTAACATGATAGTTATCAATACCTGCTTCACCACCCAGTTCAGTTAATTCAAAATAATGTGTTGCAAACAGGCACAGGCATTTCACACGTTTGGTCAAGTCAAGCACACATGCCCAAGCTAAAGAGAGACCATCATAAGTACTCGTACCACGACCCACTTCATCCATCAGCACCAAAGATTGACTGGTTGCATGATGTAAAATTTGTGAGGTTTCAGTCATTTCCACCATAAAAGTAGATTTGCCTGTAGAAAGGTCATCAGCAGAACCAATACGGGTAAAGATACGGTCAATCGAACCTAATTTTGCTGATTTGGCTGGAACAAAACTGCCGCAGTAGGCAAGTAGACTAATCAGTGCTGTTTGACGCATGAACGTTGATTTACCACCCATGTTTGGCCCCGTGATAATGGCCATACGATGCTGGGAATCAAGGAGTGTATCATTTGGTGTAAAGGGTGTCTTATTTAAGGCTTCAACCACAGGATGGCGACCACCCTGAATTTTGATACTGGTTTCTGGGGTAAATTCAGGTCGAGCCCAGTTATTGAGACGTGCCTGATGGGCAAAATTGGCGAGAACATCAATATGGGCAATTGCTGCACTCATCATTTGTAGATGGGCAATGTTTTGGCGCAACTCATCCAGCAATGATTCAAATAGGAGTTTTTCACGCGCCAATGCACGGGATTCACTCGACAGCACTTTGTCCTCAAAGCTCTTGAGCTCTGGAGTGATATAACGCTCGGCATTTTTTAAGGTTTGACGGCGAATATAATCGGCAGGTGCCTGCTCGGCCTGAACGCGTGTCAACTCAATATAATAACCACTGACACGGTTATAGCCGATTTTTAGGGTATTGATGCCTGTCCGTTGACGTTCCTTAATCTCAAGGTCAATCAGGAACTGCCCAGCATGATCACGAATTTTGCGTAACTCATCCAGTTCATCATCATAACCCTCGGCAATGACATTGCCATCACGCAACAGCACAGGTGGATTCTCAACAATCGCCGCCATTAAGTGTTGATGCAGGCTCTTAAAATCACCAAGTTCCTGATCAAGTTGAGTCAATAATCTGGATTGCTGTGTTTTTAAAACAGGCGTTAAAGCATGACGTAAAAATGGAATCTGTGCACATGCCTGACGAAGCTGGACTAAATCACGCGGACGCGCACTGCCAAGCGCAACACGGCTTAACACACGCTCAATATCTCCAATTTCTTTCAACACTAAACGCACAGGTGATTCATGATAGCCTTTTAATAGTTGTTCAGTGGCATCAAGACGGGCATCTAAAGCTGCTGTGTCACGAATCGGCTGCATCAGCATTCGGCTCAGTAATCGTCCGCCCATTGCGGTTTGGCAGTCATTAATCAGTTGAAACAGTGATGTTCCATGATCAAACAAAGGCTCAATAATTTCCAGATTTCGGCGTGTAATTGGGTCAAGTGCAATAAAGTCGGTACTTTGCTCAATCTGAATGGAGCGAATATGCGGCAAGGCTGTTTTTTGGGTTTCTTTGGCATAATGGATTAATGCCGCCGCCGCTGCTTTTGCCAGTGGAATTGGGTCCAATCCAAAACCTGACAAGGTCGAAACTGCAAACTGGTCACATAAGGTCTTTTGTGCATTATTTAAGTTAAAATCAACGTTTGGACGTTTGGTAATTGGACATTCCAGATTTTTCTTAATCTGTTCAATAATGTTTTGATCAATCAGGTCTTCGTCAATCAGGATTTCACTTGGCATCAAACGGGCCAGTTCAATAGGAAGCTGTTCAGGCTTGTAGTCCTGTTGTTGAACTTTAAAAATACCTGCACTTAAATCGAGTAGGGCAAAACCAATCTTGTTTTGCTGAATACAGAGTGCTACAAGATTTGAGGATTGGTAACTGGTGAGTAGGGCATCATCAGTCAATGTGCCTGGAGTGAGAATGCGAACAACCTTACGTTCCATAGGTGCTTTACCGCGAGAACCTGCGTTCTCGCCTTCACCAACCTGTTCACAAATGGCAACGGTGCGGCCTGCTTTAACCAGACGGGCAAGATAACCCTCAGCAGCATGATAGGGCACACCTGCCATTGGGATTGGTTCGCCATTGGCTTTGCCACGATGGGTGAGGGTAATACCTAAAAGTTTAGCTGCTTGATGGGCATCTTCAAAGAATAATTCGTAAAAGTCCCCCATACGGTAGAACAATAGCGCATGTGGATAATCCATTTTGACTTTTAGGTATTGCTGCATCATCGGCGTATGGGATGAAAGATCAGCCATAACTGTGTCACTATTCATGCGAGTTAAATCCTTGAATATAAAAGTAAATTTCTAATTAGAAAATTTGGTTAACTAACCAATCTTAAGCACTTTTCTTATGTAAATTTGAGACAATCTATAAAGAAAGTGTAGGTTTTAGTGTACCTTGTTCTCGGTCAAAAATGAATGAACAGTGTGTGAGGAGATATAAATTCTCCCAATTTGCTATCTTAGCAAATTGGGGTAGATGAGGCTTTGTTGCACAAACCTATCTGTAAAGGCTTTTTCAGCGATATAATTTTCAAATGAAGAAGTCTACACACAAAATCTAGCGCACAACCAATTGGCCCGCATATAACTGATTAAGTTATTCATCGTCTTTGTGATGATCATTATCTAATAGCTTACAAGTAAAAATTATTGCTAATATGACTAGGCTAGAAGAAATACCAGCATATAAGTTGGCTAAAGTTCCACCAAAAACAACAATATCTTCTAAAAACAAGATGACTATAACTATAATAGATACATGTAATATAATAATTTTTAGATCATGAAACTTATTAATTGATAGTGTCTTAAGAAAAGAACTATTGTCAAAAATAGCTTGTTGAATAAATAATTTATAAAAACCTGCTGAAATTAAATGAAATGTAATAGCAATTAACGAGACATCGAGGATTTTTAAAAATTTAACAACAACTATTTTTACTTCAAAATTAGTTGCATATATATTTTTTATAATAAAAATTATTGCATCAATTAGAAGGTATATAGTTGATAAATATAAAAAAATAGAAGATATTATGCAATTTATAATAACTATAATAACTAAAAATCTACTCTTTTCAAAAAAATTTTGTAGCACTTGATAACATCCCTTAAAATGAGGCTTTGTTGCATAAATATGTAAGCATCTGATTTAAATAAATTTAATTTTGGATCAAAAAATAATCAAAACTTTTAAAATCATATAGTTATGAAATCTTTGTGCAACAAAGCCGTATCTTGAAATAGGCCTTTCTTGTAAGAAAGGCCATAATGCTTATTAACGGCGTTTGTTATACACCGCCATCGCAGCTGGCAGGTTTTTACGCATATCGCCAATACGCTGTGTATTCGATGGGTGTGTTGACAAGAATGAAGCACCGCCCGCACCATCTAAACGATTCATTTTTTCCCAGAGACTAATGGCTGCATTTGGGTTATAGCCCGCTTTTGCCATCAGCATTAAACCGCCATAATCGGCACGGCTTTCAAGATTGCGCGAATAAGGCAGACCAATACCAATTTGACTGCCCAAATTAATTGCGGCATTGCCTAGATCGCCGATATTGGTACCCGCATAAGACGTACCAATGCCAATCGCAAGGTTGGTCAGTGCCTGCGCACCAATCTTACTCTTTGCATGTTCTTCAAGTGCATGGGTCATTTCATGGTCATGACCGCTGCAATTTCATCATTGAGCAACCAGCTTGTTGACAACACCTAGAACACCACTTTACCGCCCAGCCACATAGGCATGACGCTATCAGACTTGGAATACAGCCATTGCCAGTCAAAACGTTGACCTGTTTTGATTGAGTTGATCAGCATAAGGTTTCAGGCGCAGGAATACGCTGTTAATGCGTTGATAGGTATTTGAACTGGTATCCAGCTGGTTCTTGGCACGTGCTTCCTGAGTCATCTGTGCAAAGCTTTGTGCTGATTGCGCATTCAGGGTTGCATCATCCGCACCCGCCATATTCAAAAATGAGGAAGCAGCCTGAAAACGGTCATTACAGTGATCGTCAGCATAAAGCCAATTTTTTTCATACTTATTCGCTCCAAATCAGTATTTCTTATGATTATCGTCAGCGATTATGATGATTACAAAAAATGTTTATAACGCTTTACATTCCGAATGGCTCATAATCATTGTAATTATGTAATCACTAATTTTTCAGCACATGGATTTTTCACATAAATTGATAAAATTAAAGCTTCGCGTTTTTTGCACTATTGATAGGAGACAGAAGCCTGATGAAATCAATCTTCGTCGTCAAACTCCTCTTCAGAAAAAGCATTTTCTTCTAAAGACGTATCAAATTAAATGGCTCTCCTTACCCTCAGTCTGGATCATGCCCTGATCTTCAAGCGTTTTAAGCACACGGCCAACCATTTCACGGGGAACAGCCCACAATACGGCCAATTTCCTGACGGGTAATACGAATCTGACGACCATTCGGTAAAATCATTGCATCAGGTTGTGCAGATAGGTCGATTAGACAACGTGCAATACGACCAGACACATCAATAAACGCAAGGTCAGTCACTTTACGTGTGGTGTTCTTTAAGACGACGCACCAACTGGGCAAATACTGCATAGCGCTTTTGTATCAGGATGTTTGTTGACTGCTAAATTGTCGTAGAAATTTCGTAGCACCACATACATGTCCCGGGTACGTACTTCTGCGGTACGTTGAGGATTCTTTTCAAAAAGACCCATTTCACCAAAGAAGTCGCCTGGGTTGAGGTAGGCCAACAACAATTTCACGCTCATCATCTTCACGTAATATAATTGATACTGAACCTTTTAAAATTAAATACAGTGATTTTGATTCAGTTCCAGCATCAATAATCGTGGTGCGTTTAGGGTATCTGTTAATATGAGCACGTTTTAGCAAAGCCTTTACTGACTCAGGCAGTTGGCCTGGAGATAAAGCATCAGTGCTAAGTTGTGAAAAATTTGAAGTCATGCTTAAAATTTCCGAATTTGGATGAAACCGATCGCACAGGCTTTGTTAAAGCCTTTTCTACACAGAAGAGATGAAATTCCTTATCAACTCATTTTATGTTAGTGTACAAGAACTAGGTAAATTTATAACGTTTTTTGGGTAGTTGCAATGCAAACAAGTGTACATTGGTTAGAGAATGTTGCTTTTGAAGCGAAATCGGAAAGTGGCCACAGTGTGGTGATGGATGGTTCCGCAGAATATGGAGGTGAAAACCGTGGTCCACGTCCTATGGAGTTGATTTTAATGGGACTTGGTGGTTGTGCTTCGTTTGATATTGTGACCATTTTAAAGAAATCCCGTCAAGATGTCACAGATGTTGTATGTCACTTAAAAGCCGAAAGGGCAGATGCAATCCCAGCCGTGTTTACAAAAATCCATCTACACTTCATTGTGACAGGTAAAGCGGTAAAAGCCAAGCAGGTTGAAAAGGCAGTTGAACTGTCAGCGGAAAAATACTGTTCAGCAAGTAAAATGCTTTCGGATGGTGGGGTGGAAATTACCCATGACTTTGAAATTATTGAAGTGGAATAATGCCTGATTGTTAAATATTTCTAAAAAGTGATCTATTGCCATAGATTACTTTTTTATAAGTTTATCTTTTTATTTTATGAACAGTTGTGGGTCTACCCGAGCATTATTCAGGCTCATCTCCCAATGTAGGTGCGCCCGTCACACGTCCAGTTTTCCCACCAGTCCAAGTTGTTCACCCCACTAAATATGCTGTCCTTTCGTTGTCCCTGTCTTGAGGCAATCACTACTGAATTTTGTTCATAAAAAACCTGGGTTGTATTTGCTGTTAATGGAATGATGGCAATTCCACCTGCCCTGTCGTGAATCTTGGGGGAGCGGGGAAGTGAAACAGTGGATAGGAATGAGGCAAGATACCACAAGGCAGATTTTTAGATAATGGTCGTCATATTGCATATTGATCGAAACAAAAAGCTAAGCTAAAGCGTTCTATACAAAAGTACAATAAGGGTTCTGTGCAAATTGGAAAAGACCGAAAATTTATACAAAACATACTTGAAATAGATTATTTATAGTCCCATATTATTATTGAGCTTTATCTGTATTTTATTTTATAAGATTTTGAAAAAAATATAAATTTTATTTGAAATTCTATAAAGTGTTCCCATCTTAGTGGTAAGTTAAAAATTTGTTGTGAGGAATAACAAGAATGCGCTTTGAAAAATTTACAAACCGCCTACAGCAAGCACTCTCAGATGCACAGTCATTGGCAATGGGTAAGGACCATACCGCAATTGCAGGGATTCATATCCTTATGACATTGCTGGAAGAACCTGCTAACCAGAGTCTGTTGCAGCAAGCAGGGGCTGTTTTACCCACCCTAATGCAAAAACTGAATCAGGCATTAAATGATGCCGCAACAATTAGTAACCCGACGGGTGACGTCAATTTAAATCCAGAAGCGGTACGCATTTTAAATTTGGCTGATAGTTATGCTCAAAAGGCAGGGGATGAATTTTTATCCACTGACTGGGTACTGTTGGCGTTGGCTGAACAGGGTGAAACTAAAAAAATTATCGAAAGTTCTGGTGCAACTGCACAGAAATTACGAGCAGTCATTGAAAAAATTAGAGGAACAGAAAAAGTGACCACCAATAACCATGAAGATCAACGTGATTCACTCAATAAATATACCATTGATTTAACCGAGCGTGCCTTGGCAGGCAAGCTAGACCCTGTGATTGGGCGTGATGATGAAATCCGCCGTACCATTCAGGTGCTGTCACGCCGTACCAAAAATAACCCTGTGCTGATTGGTGAGCCTGGGGTCGGTAAAACTGCGATTGTAGAGGGCTTGGCACAACGTATTGTCAATGGTGAAGTGCCTGAAAGCTTAAAGAATAAACGTGTGCTTTCACTGGATTTGGGTTCATTGCTGGCAGGTGCAAAATATCGTGGTGAGTTTGAGGAACGCTTAAAAGCGGTGCTGAAAGACCTTGCCAAACATGAAGGCGAAATCATCCTGTTTATTGATGAGCTGCATACCCTTGTAGGCGCGGGTAAGGGCGATGGCGCAATGGATGCAGGCAATATGTTGAAACCTGCCTTAGCGCGTGGTGAACTACGCTGTGTTGGTGCTACCACTCTAGATGAATATCGCCAGTATATTGAGAAAGATGCTGCGCTTGAGCGTCGTTTCCAGAAAGTGTTGGTGGATGAGCCAAGTGTGGAAGATACCATTGCAATTTTGCGTGGTTTAAAAGAGAAATATGCAACGCACCACGGCGTACAGATTTTAGATTCTGCGATTATTGCGGCGGCGAAAATGTCACATCGTTACATCACTGACCGTCAGTTGCCAGATAAAGCGATTGACCTGATTGATGAGGCGGCTTCACGGATTAAGATGGAGATTGATTCCAAACCTGAAGCATTGGATAAGCTTGATCGCCGTCTCATCCAGTTGAAAATGCAGTTGGAGGCGGTGAAGAAAGATGAGGATGCAGGCAGTAAGGCTGAAGTCAATCATCTTGAGCAGCAAATTGCTGAAAAGCAAAAAGAATACAATGATCTGGAAGAAATCTGGAAAGCTGAAAAAACACTGGTTGAAGGTGATAAGAAAGCTCAAGTTGAATTGGATCAAGCACGTGTTGCTTTAGAAAAAGCAAAACGTGAAGGTGATTTGGCTGAAGCAGCACGCTTACAATATGGCGTGATTCCTGAGTTGCAGAAACGTCTGGAACAGGCAGAAATTGCAGAGGAAAATGAGGAACCTAAACTCATTCGTACCAAAGTGACCGAGAATGAAATTGCTGAGGTGGTGAGTGCGGCAACAGGCATTCCTGTAACCAAAATGTTGCAGGGCGAACGTGAAAAACTGCTCCAGATGGAAGAATTTCTGCATAAACGTGTGGTGGGTCAGGATGAGGCGGTGGTGGCGGTTTCCAATGCGGTACGCCGTTCACGCGCAGGCTTGTCTGACCCGAACCGCCCAAGTGGATCATTCCTGTTCCTTGGCCCGACAGGTGTGGGTAAAACTGAATTGACCAAGGCATTGGCCAACTTCCTGTTTGACAGTGATGATGCCATGATTCGGATTGATATGTCTGAGTTTATGGAAAAGCACTCGGTGAGCCGTTTAGTTGGTGCGCCTCCAGGCTATGTGGGCTATGAAGAGGGTGGTGTTTTAACCGAAGCGGTACGCCGTAAACCATACAGCGTGGTGTTGTTTGACGAGGTGGAGAAAGCGCATCCAGATGTGTTCAATATCTTGCTACAGGTGTTGGATGATGGTCGCTTGACGGATTCACAAGGCCGCGTGGTGGACTTTAAAAACACGGTCATCGTGATGACCTCGAACTTGGGTTCACAAGATGTACGAGAACTGGGTGAGGGGGCCACTGATGATGAGATTCGGGCAGTGGTGATGAATGCGGTTAGCCAGCATTTCCGTCCAGAGTTTATTAACCGTATTGATGAGGTGGTGATTTTCCATCCACTGCAAAAAGACCAGATTCGTGCTATTGCGGATATTCAACTGGAACGTTTACGTTCTCGTCTGAATGAACGTGACATAGGCTTGACTGTGGATGACACGGCATTTGATCTATTGATTGAGGCTGGCTTTGACCCTGTGTATGGTGCACGTCCGTTAAAACGTGCAATTCAGCAACAGGTGGAAAATACTCTGGCGCAGAAGATTTTATCTGGTGAGTTCCAGCCAGGAGATAACATCCTGATAAAAGCTGAGGATGGTCATTTGGTGTTTGAGAAACTCAAGTTGAGCTAGGCAAAAAATTTAACGGCCAATGTGTAAAAAGATGGTGATGCCAATCACCATCTTTTTTTATATGAGTGCAACTGGTCAGATTTTTTGGGGAAAAGTACCAATAACATTGCGGCTTGATGAAAAACTTGATAGTTTCAGAACAAATAAGAAAAAAATTCAGGATGAATTGCAATGGAAAATAAGCAACATCATTACACGGACCTCTGTGTAGTTTTGTTTATGATCGCTTTATCTTCAGTGGGGCACGCTGCACAACCATTAGGTGAAGTCAATTTGGCACTACAAACAGGAGTGCTGAATAACGCATTGCCACGCATTATTGTAAAAGCCCAGCAGGATGCATTAAAGCCAGAGGAAGAACGCTGGCGTGCTGAACGTGTTTTAAGTGATCAAAATCTTCGTGATGTACGGATTAAAATTCTGTCAGAAAGTGTTTTATCACCTTATGAAGAGCAGAAAAGAAACACTATTTCGGATGGACGAGATAAAAAGAGTGCAACGATGAAACCTCATGCGACAGCATCAGATCGTTTTATGATTTATGAGTTCAACTCAGATAATGTACGCACTTATGAGTTTTCTGATACCTATAATACTGCTGGTAATCAGGTAGATATTGAGGGGCGTGTTACAGGTACCGTGACTTTAAATAAGAAATAATACAATTTATTCGAGAATTGATTCTTTCTAAATAATATAAATACGCAAAATTTTAAAGTGATAATTGAAGCCACCATTCGATTTAAGACAAAATAGTGGCTTGTTTTCAATTTTAAAGTTGTGGATGCCTTATTTTCCAGGCACGATGAATTTTTTGATTACGTTTGAAATCCAGTCCAATGGTTTCAGAGGTAATTTCTTCAACATCGTATAGGGCTTCAAGTTCCTCATCCAGCTCGAAGCCTCTATAGTTATTTGAAAAATATAGTGTTCCCTCACTGTTTAGACGGTTCATTGCCCGT
>JAXMGF010000037.1:0-17136 GCA_046347365.1 Acinetobacter sp.
AGATATAAACCGCCAGCACCACCAAGCACCGCACCAATTGCCGCAGCACGGTTATTTTGCTTACTTGTGTTTGCATTACCTTTAGATATGCCATAACCTGCCGCAGCACCAATTATTGTACCTAGGGCAGCTTTATCATATTCTACGCCACCCATGTTATTACCTGTAGTTTGGCAACCAGAAAGTACCAATCCAGCCCCAACCAGTGTTGAAATTACTAATGCACGCATTGCGTAGCTCCTGTCTATGTATTTTTGTCTGATGAAATAATGAATGAGAAAATTCAGCTAGACCATTGATATTTTGTTAATAATAAACAATTTATTTATCTTTTTGTAATATTTTGATGCATTTTACTTCATAAAATCCTCATATTCTCTCCATTGTTTTAAATTTATTAGATTTTTAAAAATATGAGACATATGTTTCAATAAAATTTTTTAAGAACTTTATACGTCAAATGCCCGATGCTTCACTTATGATAAAGTGGACTAAAATTGCGGAAAATGGGTAAATCCATAAAAAATGTCAACATCTTCAAATATACAGTTGTATTTCAATTTCCGTTGTTTATAGTTGGAACATCTTTTTAAATCTCTGCACTCAAGGTTAGATTTATGTCTACTGCCCATAAAAAAGCATCCTTATTGCAAAAAGTCAGTAAAGGACTCACAGTTGGTTCAGTCATTACAGGAAGCACGTTTTTACATGGTCCCCCTGTTTTGGCACTCGGTTTTACCAAGCTGTTTAAAAAATCAAAAAAAGTAGACGAAACCAATATTCAATTGGCCAATAGCTGGATTGGTGTAAACAACCACCTGATTGAAAAGGTGCTGCCAAACCTAAAGTGGGATATCAGCATTGATGAAAAGCTTGACCTTAATTTACAGGGCCGCTATATGATGATTTGTAACCATCAAAGCTGGGTGGATACCACAGTGAACCAGTATTTTGGTTTAAGCCGTATGCCCCTTACCCGTTTCTTTACCAAATGGGAACTTATTTTCATTCCGTTTGTGGGTCAGGCATTTAAAATCCTGGGTTTCCCGATGATGAAACGCCACACCAAGGAACAGACTGCAAAAAATCCTGAACTGAAGTCACGCGATATGTATGAGGCGCGAAAAGCCTGCGAACAGTTATTGAGCCAGCCGTTTACCCTATTAAACTATCTGGAAGGTACACGTTTCACTCCAGAAAAGCATGCACAGCAGCAATCCCCATATAAAAACCTGCTCAAGCCTAAAGCAGGCGGTCTGGCATTGGCCTTGAATATTCTGGGAGATAAGATTGATGCCCTGGTTGACATGACTATTGTCTACCCAGATGGCGTACCAGATTATGGGGATTTCTGGCTTGGCGATGTTCCACGCATTGCAGTGGATTTGCGTCAAATTGACATTCCTAATTGGGTGGTTGGCGGTAATTATGAAGATGATCCTGTTTATCGGGAACGTTTCCAAAAATGGGTGGATCAGGTCTGGACTGAAAAAGATCAACTCATTACTGCAATGAAATCCAAATATAAGCCATAATTTCTTTAGGGATTAAACAAGAACATGACCCAGCAGGATCTAGACAAAACCCTAAATATAATAATGTGAATCCGAATAGTAAGTTTTTTAAACTATTCCTCGCTCTACATTTTCATGGTCTTTATTATTGTTTTTAATTTGTTCTGCTTAGGCATGAACTTTTTCTTAATGAGCAATATTGGTGAATGGTTTTTCAATACCATTCATCTTTCCCCTGTCCTTGAGTTCTATCGTACACATTTACACCCCTGGGTCATCACCACCGAAGCATGGTTTATCATTTTTTTAATTATTGAACTTGGGGTACGCTGGCTGATCTCAATTATGCAAAAACATCATGCACGCTGGTGGTTCTTTCCCTTTATCCACTGGTATGAAATCCTGGCCATTATTCCACACCTGCGTTTTTTGCGCTTATTTCGTGCAGGTATCATCGCCTACCGTTTATATGAACTTGGCTACAAGGTCATCCCAGACAATATCCGCATTAAGGCGATGTTTTATTACAGTGTGATCATGGAAGAACTGTCTGACCGTGTGGTGATCACCGTGATAGATGGTGTCAGACACGAACTTGAAACCAGCTCCACGCACAAAAAGATTATCCACGACCTGGTTGATCATCATCGCGAATTGTTTACAGTCACCCTTGCCTCCATGCTACAGGAATCGCTAGCCAAGGCATTGCAGCAGCAACAGCCTGTGATTACTCAGAAAGTGGGTATCATCGTTAATCAGGCGATTGAGGATACACCTGAGCTTACACAACTGCTGCGTTTGATTCCAATTGTCGGGGGGCGGATTGAACAGCAGATTCAGAGTATTGGACAACGTCTGGGTGAGAATATCAGTGCGGGTTTAATTGAGCCATTTACAGCAGGTTCCCTACATCGCCCCAATGAAAACTATCAACTTATCGCAGAAAAGGTCAGTGCACTGAACATTGACAACCAATATCTGGAAGAGCTGGTGGAATCGGTGGTATTTGAAAGCCTTGCGGCAATCCGTAAACAGGTAAAAGTCAAACAATGGCAACAAATGCTGGAAGAGCACGATCAATTGGATAAAAAATCCGAAAGATGACAAGAAAATTTACCAATCTAGCTAGAGAATTACTGTAATTTGTTCTAGCATTTGCTCTTATTTACAACTTATGCAGGGCAATTGCCCTTATACAATAGAGTGCTTAAAAAGCCCTGAAGGATAAATTATGGCTGATATACGGATTACGGGCAGAATGGTGAATTTTAGTCGACTGACTTTCGACACAAATGACCATGCTGCAATCCGACAGCAACTGACAAGCACACTCAATGAGGGTTCTTATTTAGGGACTTTAGTCATTATTGACAGTACCGTCGAGCAAGAGCTGATTGCCCTGATTCAACTGTTAATTGATTTGGGTTTACAGCCAATGGCGGTGATCGATGGTATCTTGGGAGATGAGGCACGCGCAATCCAGTTCCCTGTTTTGCCTACCGATCAGCCCTTGCAACGCATCAAGGCCTCTAAAGAGCAGGTCGTTGACCATGCACCTGAAAAAACAGTCGATAGCACTGCAATACAAACACCACAAAAAAACACATCGGTTACCCATGTCACCTCATATCATGATGAGATTTTGCGTACAGGTCAGTCTTTGGTACAGGATCAGGGCGATATTATCCTGAATGCTGGCATGAATAGTGGATCAGAAGTGATTGCATCTGGAAATATTCACATCTATGGCAATGCCCGTGGTAGAGTCATTGCAGGCGCAGGTGGACATGGCTCAGCACGTATTTTCTGCAATTCTCTGGAAGCGGAACTGATCTCGATTGCAGGAACCTATTGTGTGGCGGATGATATCCCAAAAGATATGATCAAAAAACCTGTACATATTTATTTAAATACCAAGCAAGAGCTTGAATTTGAACCCTTACAGTTTTAACTTAGCTGATTAAGTCAAAAAAGCACCAAAAAGCCCTTTTAGGGGCGTATGACCATAAATAGGAGTGGATTCGGTGGCCAAAATTGTTGTCGTAACGTCAGGCAAAGGTGGTGTAGGTAAAACTACAACAAGTGCATCTTTTGCAACAGGTTTAGCCCTACGTGGTCATAAAACTGTTGTGATTGATTTCGATGTGGGTTTACGTAACCTTGATTTGATTATGGGCTGTGAACGCCGTGTGGTTTATGACTTTGTCAATGTCATCAATAATGAAGCCCGTCTGCAGCAAGCACTGATCCGTGATAAAGACATTGAAAACCTGTTCATTTTGCCTGCATCACAAACGCGTGATAAAGATGCGCTGAGTGATGAAGGTGTAGCGCGCGTCATCGACGAGCTTTCACAGGAATTTGACTACATTATCTGTGACTCTCCTGCGGGGATTGAACGTGGTGCGATTTTAGCCATGTACCATGCGGATGAAGCCATCATTGTCACTAATCCTGAGATTTCATCGGTTCGTGACTCTGACCGTATCATTGGTATGCTGGACAGCAAGACCAAAAAAGTTGAACAAAATGAAGGCCGTATCCGCAAGCACCTTTGTATCACACGTTTCAACCCTGAACGTGCAGATAAACAGGAAATGCTGACCATTGATGATATTTCTAAAGATATTTTACGTGTTCCAACTTTGGGCGTGATTCCAGAGTGTTCAAGCGTGCTACAGGCATCGAACGAAGGTAAACCTGTGATTCTTTATCCAGAAGCAAAGGCTGGACAAGCCTATGATGATCTGGTTGCTCGTTTCCTTGGCGAAGACCGTCCTTATCGACACATTGCAGTGCAACCAAAAGGTTGGTTGGCTAGACTATTTGGAGCGTAATTATGGCAGGATTCTGGAGTAAACTGTTTAGCGGTGATGAAAAACCATCAAGTGCACAAACGGCTAAAGATCGTTTAAAGGTCATTGTTGCATCTGAACAGGGCTTGGGTCGCCGTTTAGGGCAAGACAAACTTGATCAAATGAAGAAAGAAATCATGCAAGTGGTGAGTCGTTATGTGCGTGGTGTGGATGAACAGCATATCCAAATGCAGGTTCGTTCAGAAGCAAATATCGAAATGCTTGAGATGAATATCAATTTACCTGAAGAACGATAGAAGTTTTTTCATTAGCGATTTTTCGCAAATAAAGGCAGAATACGCGAGTGGGTTTGGAAAGCATTGCTTTCATCCACTTCAAGGATTTTGCCTTTATTGTTTTATAAAACTGAGGAGATTGTCATGGCATTATCACAGCCAGCAACTTTCAATGAAGAATGGTCAGATGAGCGTGTGTTTGCCTACCTCAACCAGCTTCCACCAGCGGGTGTAAATGCTGACTTCCATGTGCTCTATCATGCATTCAAGCATATGCGTCCACATGACTATGAGCGTTTGATTACCAAGTTTCTGGCAGATGGCCGTGACCTGAATGCAACCAATCCAGAGGGGCAGCGCATCCATGATGTCATCGCACAGTATCCTCGTCAAAAAGAGGGTTTTCTGGAAGTTTTAGCGAAATTCGCTTAATAAAAAAAAGCCTGCATCATGCAGGCTTTTTCTTTATATCTATTATTATCGATTGCCAATCAGATAAACACCCAATAAAGTGAATATTCCACCAGAAATGCCATCAATCCATTTGGCAAAGTTTTGGTATGCAGTTCTAAATGTGGGCAAGGAAAAAACAAAGGCAACCAATAAAAACCACAAGGCTGTCTCAATTGAAACAATAATAAAAAGCAGGGAATGATGCTGGTCAAATAAAGGATTGGCTAAAAACAGTGAAAATACACTACCAAAGTAAATAATCGCCTTGGGATTCGACAGGTTGGTGAGCAGACCTTTCATAAAGAATAGATAAGGTGATTGAGGTAGGGCCATCTGTTTTACTGTTTCATCACCCTTTGAAAAGGCTGAGCGTAGCATCTGGAAACCCAGCCAGCATAAATACAGGCCACCTGCAATTAAAAGGCCCTGCTTTAGCCATGCCATCTTTTCAAAAATAATATTCAGCCCCATGAGTGCCAATAAAGACCACAACATCGCACCCAAACAAATACCGAGAACCACCAATACCGCATCTTTGCGGGAGCGACTAATTGCAGTTTGGGAAACTAAGAAAAAATCTGGACCAGGGGTAATCAATGCACAAAAATGAATAAAGATGAGCGTACATAATGCAACCCACATAGCCAAACCCAGTGTTAAAACCCTAAAGGTTTAGCTTAAATAAAAAACGTGATTATTACCATATAAAAACAAGAAAATAAAAACGACAAAGCCTCAGAATAGAGGCTTGGTTAATGCAATATGATCGTTAAACCAGAATATCCCGTTTGCCATTTGCTCCCATTGCACTGACAATCCCATTTTCTTCCATTTGATCAACAATACGGGCAGCACGGTTATAGCCCAGACTAAATTTACGCTGGATAGATGAAGTAGATACTTTACGGGTTTCCAGTACAAAAGATACACACTGATCATAGAGTGCATCCCGACTTGGATCGCCATCACCATCCTCAAAACCACGCGATGTTGGCTCTTCGTCAAATGGAGTCAGGATTTCATCCACGTAATCAGGTTCACCACGTTCACGCCATGCATCACAGATACGGTTGACCTCATCATCACTGATAAATGCACCATGTACACGCTCAGGTTCAATCTTCCCAGGTCCAAGGAACAGCATGTCACCATGACCAAGCAGGTCCTCTGCTCCACCTGCATCCAGAATGGTACGCGAGTCAATTTTACTGTTGACACGCAGTGCCACACGGGTTGGGATATTCGCCTTAATCAAACCTGTAATCACGTCTACAGATGGTCGCTGTGTCGCAAGTAATAAATGAATACCTGCTGCACGGGATTTCTGTGCCAAACGGGTAATCATCTCTTCAGCTTTTTTACCGACCTGCATGATCATATCAGCAAACTCATCGGCAACGATGACGATCGAAGGGAGTGGGGTCAATCGCGGTGCGCGCTCCCCCACAACCGAATCACTTGCTTTCCAGGTTGGATCAATCAGGTCCTCACCATTGGCAATCGCCTCTTCCACCTTGCGGTTGTAGTCACTAAGTTTACGGATTTTTAGGAATGACATTAGTTTGTAACGGCGTTCCATTTCATTCACACACCAGTTTAATGCACTGACCGCATCTTTCATGTCAGTGACTACTGGTGTTAATAAATGTGGAATATCATTATAGTTGGCCAATTCCAACTGTTTCGGGTCAATCAGGATCAGGCGCAACTGATCAGGTGTATATTTCAGCAACATCGAAAGGATCATCGAGTTGACCGCAACCGATTTACCCGAACCTGTAGTACCCGCAACCAGCATATGTGGCGCCTTGGCTAAATCAGTCAGTACAGGATTACCAGAAATATCCTTACCCATCGCCATACTAATTAAATTATTGGGATCACGATACGTTGGTGTTTCCAATAATTCGATCAAACGTACCATTTCACGGCTACTGTTCGGTACCTCAATGCCAATATACGGTTTCCCTGGAATCACCTCAACTACACGTACTGAAGCCATCGACATAGAACGCGCCAAGTCACGCGAAATATTGGTGACTTTGGATGCCTTGACCCCTGGTGCAAGATCAAGTTCAAAACGTGTGACCACTGGACCTGGCTGGGCTTCCACCACCTGTGCCTTAACGTTAAATTCCTGTAGCTTGATTTCCAGAAGCTCTGACAATCGGGCTAATTGTTCAGCGGTAAAGTTGACTTTCTTATTTGGATCAACATCATCCAGTAGTTCCAGACCTGGTAAGGTTGGCAAGTCACGGCGTTTCTGCGCCACCTGCATGGCACGGGACATTGGACGACCAAACGAATCGGTTAATGGCGCATCCAGATCAAAATCATCTTCAATATTCAGGTCTGCATCAGGTTCAGCCTTACCTGCGGTCTCCTGCCAGGCCTCAATAAAGGCTTCCTTGGAAAGTGTCTCTTTTGGTGCGGCGACCTCAATTGGCACTTTTACAAAAGCAGAGGACTGAGCATAACTTGAAGCTTGAGGTCTTATATTTTCCTGCTCTTCATCAACAAGAAGATCGTTAAACTCATCAAACGCTTCACTTGTAGAACTGTGCTTCTCTTCCTGAACAACATTTTGAACTGAAGACGCATGTGGCTGGACTACAATGGTTTGTGCCGATTCTGCGATCAATGCCTCTATATCGGCTTCAAACTCCACCACATCCACTTGTTCATGAGATTTTGAATGCGCTGGAACATCTTGCGTAAACGGCGTATGCGTTGCAGTTTTATTATTTGGAACGGCAGCCAGCAACTCATCAAAAATTTGGTCATCATTCCAGTCTAAATTGCTACCGCTTTCTCTTTGCAAAGCAGGTTCAATCCGTTGAGACTGCATGGTATTGTAGGATGCCACATGCTGATCAGAATCATCGGCAGCCTTTAACAACGCATCAATCTCCTGTTTATGGCTGATATCATCGCTTTGCAGCGCACGCCATACCTCACCCGTCTGAATCAGGCGTTGGCTTTCCGCTTGCAGTTGATGTGCCTTTTGCAGGGTTTGTTCAAAATTCTCAATGACATGGGCTTCTTCTAACTGAGCACTTTGCTGCTCTTTCGCAACCACATCTGCAAATAATCTTTCTGCCACTTGTTGATGATGTGTATCTTCCACTTTAGCTGTAGCAGTTTTATCATTTTGTACTAAATCAACTGCTTTCATCTCAGGGGTGCTGGTAACTGTAGCTTCTGCTTGCACTTTATTTTTAATGGCAGGAGTTTCTTGGGCTAATTGTTCAGTCAAGTCATAAGCGGACTCGTTCTGTGGCACATTCTTGTAAAATAAATCCTGTAAATAAGCAGGTGTCTTCTTTAAAGTGACCCAAGTTTTATCCCAGTGGATTCCAAATGCCAGAGTAATCAATACAATGCCAAATGCCAGTAAGAAGAAGGTTGCCCCATAAATCGTCAGCAACTGCGATAAACTCTGTCCCAGCTCATAACCGATAATGCCACCCGCCGCATTTTCCAGCGTGTCGGCTGGCATATTCCAGTGTAAATACAGCAGGCTCGATAACGATAAAATCAGGAAAAACTGGGCCGCATAACGAAACGGGCGATTTAGAAAACTTCTTGGCCACCAGACCTGAATCGCTTCCATAAACAGGAATAATGGAATCAACAGGCTAGCCCAGCCTAGAAAGCCAAACAACAGGTCCGCAATCCAGGCACCTGCCACCCCACTGGCGTTGGAAACCTGCTGGGTATCACTGGAGATATGCATCCATCCTGGATCAAATGGTGTATAAGTCACTGTGGCAAGAAATAGGTAAATGCCAAAAGAAATCAAAAATAATGTCATTAAAAAGCGTTGTGCATAAACACTTGACACCGCAGTCATATACAGTCCTGTAACCCAATTCATTTATCATTAGAATTAATGAAGTTCATCAAGAATCTTCAATCAATACGCTCTCTATTATGCACTCGTTCTTACAAAAAAGATGCACGATTGTTTAATGTTGTTGTTAACATCGTGGGCGTGTTGACTTTATCGCAAAGCACTGTCGAAATATCAACAGCCCCATTGATGATATAGCCCAATTCGATTAAGTATATCAATATTATCCAACCCACTCCCCTGTGGATTCACGTATAATTTTAACAGTTTCAATATAAAAAGGATGTTCTTTAATGAGCGCTCGTCACTCACGGTTAATTATTTTGGGTTCTGGTCCTGCAGGTTATAGCGCGGCAGTTTATGCAGCGCGTGCCAACCTCAAGCCGACCCTGATTGCTGGTTTGCAGCTTGGCGGTCAGTTAACAACGACTACCGAGGTGGATAACTGGCCGGGGACCCAGAGGGATTAACTGGTCCTGTATTGATGGAACGCATGCAAGCTCACGCTGAACGTTTCTGGTACAGAAATTGTCTATGACCACATCAATGAAGTCGATTTAAAACCCGTCCATTTGTGCTGAAAGGCGATATGGAAGAATACACCTGTGACGCGCTGATTATTCGCAACAGGTGCAACTGCACAATATCTGGCCTGGAATCTGAGGTACCGCGTTTATGGGTCAAGGGGTGAGCGCTCATGCAACCTGTGATGGTTTTTCTATAAAACCAGAATGTCATGGTTGTGGGTGGTGGTAACACTGCGGTTGAGGAAGCACTTTATCTTTCAAACATTGCGGCACATGTAACACTGGTACACCGCCGTGACAGCCTGCAGCCTCTGAAAAGATCTTACAAGATCATCTCTTTGCAAAAGAGAAAGAAGGCAAGATCAGTATCATTCCGGAATCATCAGGTGGATGAAGTGCTTGGTGACAAAGACGGGTGTAACTGGCGTATCAAGTCCACCTCCAGAATGCCAGCACACAGGATGTTCAGGTTCAGGGCCTGTTTGTTGCTATTGGTCATAAACCCAATACCAGCATGTTTGATGGTCAGCTTAACCTGCGTGATGGTTATATTCAGGTTCAAAGTGGTACCGGGTAATGCAACGGCAGCTTCTATTGAGGGTGTGTTTGCCGCGGGTGATGTGGCTGATAGCGTTTATCGTCAGGCCATTACTCGGCATAAAGCCCACAGCATAGCCGGGCACTGGATGCAGAAAATACCTCGACAACCTGAATTAATTACACCTTCGATTTCCAATCAAGTCGACAGTCCACGGATTGTCAACGTTCTCCAGTTCAGTTAGTTTAAAATTATCCTGACTAAACTCATTTGTTATGCAACCACTACCCCTATCCCAATATATTTTCCCAAATCCTGTGGAAGCTGATCCCGAGGGTCATGGTTTTATCTGCATTGGTGCTGACCTATCTCCACCGTGAACCCATCTGAAGCCTATACCCACGGCCTATTTCCCTTGGTTTAACGAAGATGAACCAATTTGTTGGTGGAGTCCTGAACCACGCTGCATTATTGAGCCACATGCATATAAACCCAGTAAATCATTAATTCGAAATATGAAAAAACATGATTATCGGATTACAGTGAATCATGCTTTTGAAGATGTAATACGCTCATGTTCACTCCCCCGTAGCTACGCAAATGAAACATGGATTAGTGAAGATATAATCGAAGGCTATTGTTCTCTATTTAAGGCGGGTTATGCCTACAGCATTGAGGTCTGGCAACAAGAAAAATTAGTTGGTGGACTATATGGCGTAACGATAGGTAAAGGCTGTTTTGGTGAATCGATGTTTAGTACAGAAACAGATGTCTCTAAAATGGCTTTCTATACACTTATGTTGATCGGTCAAGAAAATCAGCTTCCTTGGATTGACTGCCAACTGGTCAATGATCATCTTTTAAGCTTAGGTGCGCGTACACTTTCTCGCCAAGTCTACCTAAAATCGTTACAAGATGTAATTATTGCCCCCTCTATCAATTGGAAAAGTTATCAAGAACGTGTATTTTCAAGTAAAACAATAGCAGTTTTTGCAAAATTAGACGGTTAATGGATTAACACCTTGGAGGGAGATTAATGAAATCATACCAACCCAAGTCCCTTTTAAATGACTTACAGTACTATATAACACCGCCACACGACTGCAGTTATCTCGATAACAAATCAGCTCGAATGGTATTTTTAGATCCAATTCACCGTATTGATGTGGTGACATTGTCTGAACTTTCGCGTGTCGGTTTTCGACGTAGTGGCGATTTTGTCTATCGACCAGAATGCCATTTATGTCGCCAATGTTTGTCTTGTCGCGTTCCAATTCAAGAATTTAAAATGAATAGTAGCCAGAAGAAGGCATGGAAACGTAATCAAGATTTAAAAATGAGTATTTTGCCAACTTCGCAAGCCACTCAACAGCATTATGATTTGTATGAGCGTTATATTAACGAGCGTCATGCAGATGGCGATATGTATCCAGCAACATTAGATCAGTTTGAAAAATTCCTCGTTCACAGTTGTACAGAAAGTTTTTTCATTGAACTTTGGGATGATCAGAAACTTATTGCCGTTTCTACTTGTGACTTAATGGATGATGGTCTCTCTGCTGTATATACTTTTTTTGATCCCCAAGAACAACGTCGTTCATTGGGTGTTTTTGCGATTCTTAAACAAATTGAATATGTCAGCACTTTAAATTTAGATTACTTATATTTAGGGTATTGGGTGCCTCACTCAGCTAAAATGAACTATAAATCACAATATACGCCACTGGAATTATTATTAGATGGACAATGGCGTCGCCTTAATCGCCCACTCTTAGAAAAAGAGATTCATCAACTTGGAAATTCATTAATGACGACACTACCATCGGAGTGGGATAACTTAATTATTAAATAAAGCAGCAAAATCATCAGTGCATGTTTTGACCATAATCACAGCATGCTCTTTTGTACCATCTAAATTTGGATAATAATTTTTGCGTAAGTCTATTTGATGAAAATCCGTTTTTTCATACAAACGAATTGCAGCAAGATTGCTTTCACGCACTTCCAGAAAAACCTGAACTGGATTGTTCTTTAACTGCTGAATGGAATAATCTAACAACTCGTATCCTAAGACCTTTGCCCTGTTGGCTTGGATGAATCGCCATCAGTAATAAATTGCCTCATCTAGAACAGGCTGCAAAATACAGAACCCAACAACCTGATTCGACTGCTCATAGACCGTGCACTGATACGAAGTCAAAGATTCTTGAAATTGTTGTTTCGACCAAGGATGTGTTTGTACTAAGCGCTCAATTTGCAACAACACTCTCTACATCGCTCTCTTGCATCAATCGAATCACGATCTATCACTCTATAAAATATTGATGCAGATTATCAGCAATTTAATACAAAATTTGAATAAAAAAATGGGCAATTTTAATTGCCCATTTTAGTTAACTCATATTAAAGCCTAATTCAGCACGCCATTTATTCAATAATGCTGTTGTATCATCATCATTCGGATGAAATTTTGGTCTTAAAAATGCCAGTAACTTTGGAATTTGACGTGTCATAAAACCTTTATAGCCATACATGAACTTGAGCATATATTTGGTGTCACGCCATGTGAGCTTGCCATCAGTTTTCAAAAGTTTTGCAGTGAAGTAGGACTGGGTAATAAAAATTAAACCCATTGCAATCACTAAAGCTAATGAACGCATAAAATAAGCTTTAAATCCTTGCCCATACATTGCTTCATAAACGTCAAATACCACCGCTTTATGCTCATTTTCTTCAACTGCATGCCACATCCATAAATGGTACATGGTCTCATCCATAAACATGGATTGAATATCTGGATTACTTAATAATTCTTCAGCAATCGTTGATGTAAAATGTTCCAAGGCACAAGTACCCGTTAAACCAATCATCTCTTTTGTAAAACCAAATGGTTTTAATAATTTAGTACTTATAGCAACGCCATACTGAATCACTTTACCTGTTTGTGCCTCCAATTTGCGCACATCATAACCATAAGCTTGAGCAGCTGCATTAAAAGCCAAGTGTTCCTTTGAATGCATTGCTTCTTGTCCAATAAAAGCACTAATTTCTTTTTGTAATCGAGGATCAGCAAGTTTTGGATCATTTCTAACTGCACGGGTGCTATTCACAAAAAATTGTTCGCCCTCTGGAAACAGTGCTGAAAGTGCAGTCATAAAATGAGTTAAAGCAGCATCTCCATTTGCCCAATAACGTGGCACTTCGCCAAATTCAAAATCCATTCGGCGTACAGGAAAACTAGCGCCAGCGCGGTTTGAAATATTGACTTTAGCATTCATACTTTCTTCTCCTACCCAATGGATATATTTGCTTAAAAATTATCTATGGTTTATTTATACGCTTCTTTGAACGTATTAAATAAGTGCAGATAAGGTCAGAAAAGCATCATCTTAGGACATGTCAGTATGATTTTAAAAAGTCTATTCAATGTAATATTCAAAATAAAAAAAGAGCAATTTTATTGCTCTTTTTACATAGGTTTAGCTAATGGATGTTTTAATTTAAAAACCTAATTTCGCCTTCCAATCTTTAAGTAATTGTACGGTATCTAAATCATTTGGATGAAAACGTGGTCTAAAGTAAGCCAACATTTCACCCGCCATACCTGTAATAATCCCTTTTGATGGACTATAAGCATATTTGTAAATCATGCCTAATTCTTTCAGATTTAGTTTTTTATCTTGTTGAAGTAGACGTAAAGTAAAATAAGATTGAAGAATAAAGATTAAAGCCATAGCAAACACAAGTGCTGTAGTACGTAAACTATATGCTTTCAATCCAGTTCCAAATACTGACTCATAGACATCGTAAGCCACTGCTTTATGTTCATTTTCTTCAACCGCATGCCAGAACCACATATATGACATGGTCTCATCTGTCATTAAATCTTGGATGTGTTTATTGCGTAATAATTCGGAAGCAATCGTTGCAGTAAAATGTTCTAGCGCTGTTGTTGCCGTTAGATCAACCATCTCTCTTGTCATACCAAAGGGTTTGACGATTTTTGAAAAATTCTTAAGCGCAAATTGGATATACCGTCCCGTAATCTGCTCTAAAGATCTAACATCATGACCATACTTTTGTGCAGAAGCATTAAAATTCACATGCTCTTGAGTGTGCATTGCTTCTTGACCAATAAAAGCACTGATTTCTTTTTGTAGTTCTGCATTATCTTTAATAGTTGGGTGATAACGTACAGCACGTACAGCATCAATAAATAATTTCTCGCCATCTGGGAATAATGCAGACAAACCAGTCATGAAATGAGTTAAGCCAGCCGAACCATCCATCCAATATTCTGGTACTTGATCAAAATCAAAATTCATACGACGTACTGGAAAACTTGCACCTGCACGATTTGAAATATTTACTTTAGCATTCATGCTACTGACTCCTTTTAAATGGAAAATTTCCATTTACTACTTTTGTTCATTTTCTTGTGTTTTATATTACGGTTTTATTGCGATGAATTAAGTGCAGTTTAGGACAGCAAGGTATCAGTTTAGGACATGAGGAGGAAAATTTAATTAAGTATTAAATTTTTCGACGCAAGAGAGAAAAAGGATGATGAGTGAAATCATTTTTCTCGACGCAAGGAAACTTTGTCTAGCAATAGACATAAAAAAAACACCCCAAAGGGGTGTTTTTTTATCACTCTAGGCGATTATGCAGTTACTTTAGCAACAACACCAGCACCTACAGTACGACCACCTTCACGGATTGCAAAACGTAGACCTGGGTCCATTGCGATCGGGTGGATTAACTCTACTGACATCTCAACGTTGTCACCAGGCATAACCATTTCTACGCCATCTTGTAGTTTGATCGCGCCAGTTACGTCAGTTGTACGGAAGTAGAACTGTGGACGGTAACCGTTAAGGAATGGAGTGTGACGACCACCCTCTTCTTTAGAAAGTACGTATACTTCCGCATCGAATTTGGTGTGTGGCTTGATTGTACCTGGCTTAGCAAGTACCTGACCACGTTGTACGTCTTCACGCTTGGTACCACGTAGAAGAACACCACAGTTCTCGCCCGCACGACCTTCGTCAAGAAGTTTACGGAACATTTCAACGCCAGTAACTGTAGTCGTTTGAGTATCACGGATACCAACGATTTCAACAGATTCACCAACTTTAACGATACCAGCTTCTACACGACCAGTCACTACTGTACCACGACCAGAGATAGAGAATACGTCTTCGATTGGCATCAAGAATGCTTTATCGATTGCACGCTCTGGTTCTGGGATGTAAGAGTCAAGCGCTTCTACAAGTGCAAGAACTGATTTCTCACCATATTCGCCATCATTGCCGTTCAATGCTTGAAGCGCTGAACCACGGATGATTGGAGTGTCATCACCTGGGAAGTCATAAGTAGAAAGAAGTTCACGAACTTCCATTTCTACTAATTCAAGTAATTCTTCATCATCAACAAGGTCACACTTGTTTAAGAATACGATGATGTAAGGTACACCTACCTGACGAGAAAGCAGGATGTGTTCACGAGTTTGTGGCATTGGACCATCAGTCGCAGCACATACAAGGATCGCGCCATCCATCTGAGCAGCACCAGTGATCATGTTTTTAACATAATCGGCGTGGCCTGGGCAGTCTACGTGAGCGTAGTGACGGATTGGAGAATCGTATTCTACGTGTGATGTATTAATGGTAATACCACGTGCTTTTTCTTCAGGAGCTGAGTCGATTTGTGAGTAATCTTTCGCTTCACCGCCGTAAGTTTTTGCACAAATCGTTGCAATCGCAGCAGTTAAAGTTGTTTTACCATGGTCAACGTGACCAATTGTACCCACGTTTACGTGTGGTTTATTACGTTCAAACTTGGCTTTAGCCATGATGATCTTCCTTTATAAACTGCTCATGAGGGTCGCCCATGAGCACTTGGTTTTTTAACTAAATTTTAGTTGGGTAATATAGTAATCGAAAGATTACTCGTCGTCACCTTTTTTACCGCCAGCTTGGAACTTAGCGATGATGCCTTCAGCCACGTTACGTGGAGTTTCAGCATATTTAGCAAATTCCATAGAGTATGTCGCACGACCTTGAGACATAGAACGCATTTGAGTCGCGTAACCAAACATCTCAGCCAATGGAACTTCTGCTTTAATTGCTTTAGTTCCACCAGGAAGATCGTCCATACCTTGAACCATACCACGACGACGGTTTAAGTCACCCATGATATCGCCCATGTAGTCTTCTGGAGTTTCTACTTCAACTTTCATGATAGGTTCAAGAAGAATTGGATCTGCTTTCATGAAACCATCACGGAACGCATAAGAACCAGCCATTTTGAACGACAATTCATCAGAGTCGACATCGTGGTAAGAACCGTCAAAAAGAACAGCTTTAACGCCTACAACTGGGTAACCAGCCAAGACACCATTCTTCATACGTTCTTGAATACCTTTATCAACTGCACCGAAGAATTCTTTTGGTACTACACCACCAACAACTTCTTCAGCGAATTCGTATTCTTTACCAGCAGCTTCAACATCAAGTGGCTCTAAACGAACATATACATGACCGAATTTACCTTTACCACCTGTTTGACGTACGAATTTACCTTCTTGCTCAATAGTTTTCTTAATCGTTTCACGATAAGCAACCATTGGTTTACCGATATTCGCTTCAACACCGAACTCACGTTTCATACGGTCAACGATGATGTCAAGGTGAAGCTCACCCATACCAGCAATAATTGTTTGACCAGATTCTTCGTCAGTACGTACACGGAACGATGGATCTTCTTTCGCCAAACGACCTAAAGCAATTGACATTTTTTCTTGGTCAGCTTTAGTTTTTGGTTCAACAGCCAATGAAATTACTGGCTCAGGGAATTCCATACGCTCAAGTGTAATGATGTTTTTCTCATCACATAATGTATCACCAGTTGTAACGTCTTTAAGACCTACACACGCTGCGATATCACCTGCACGGATTTCATCAAGATCTTGACGCTCATTCGCATGCATTTGCACGATACGACCGATACGTTCACGCTTAGACTTAACTGGGTTATATACTGGGTCACCTTGTTTAAGAACACCAGAATAAACACGTACGAAAGTTAAGTTACCAACGAATTTGTCGTTCATGATTTTGAACGCAAGCGCAGAGAACGGAGCTTCGTCAGATGCTTCA
>JAXMGF010000038.1:0-17106 GCA_046347365.1 Acinetobacter sp.
GGAACGTGAAATTTCAATTCGTAAAGCCGAACAAAGTGCTGAAATTGCAGCGCAGGAAGCGGCTAAAAAGCGTGAAGCAGAAGAAGCCCGTATTGCTGCTGAACGTGAAGTTGAAATCAAACGTATTGCTTCGGCTCGTGATGTCGAAAATGAAAATATTCAAAAAGCACAATTGATTCAAAAAGCGCAAGTTGAGCAAAAGAAAACCATTGAATTGGCTGAACAAGACCGTGCCATTGCCATTGCTGAAAAATCTCGCGCTGAATCAGAAGCCAAAGCGCAAGCTGACAAGGCCCGTGCCGAAGCGGTAAAAGCAGAGGAAGAAGTTGTGACTGTGCGTGAAACACAACGTGCGGAACGTCAAAAAGCGGTGGAGCTAGTTGCTGCTAAACAAACCGCTGAAAAAGAAGCAATTGCCATTACCGTTGCTGCGGATGCAGGTAAAAAAGCGGCTGCTGATGAAGCGGAAGCTGTGCGTATTGCTGCTGAAGCCGAGGCTGAAAAAATTCGCTTAAAAGCGAAAGGTGAAGCGGATGCTAAAATATTGCTTGCCCAAGCTTTAGAGAAACAATATCAGGTTGATGCGGAAGGTGCTCGTGCAGTGAATGAAGCCGCCAATACTCTTTCTGCTGAGCAAGTGGAAATGCAAGTTCGTTTGGCACTATTAAAGCATTTACCAGAGATCATTCGTGAAAGTGTTAAACCAATGGAAAACATTGATGACATCAAGATTTTACAAGTGAATGGTTTAAGTAACTTTGCAGGTGGTTCTGTATCAAGTGAAACAGTTGAAAATACCCAAACCTCTTTGTCTGATCAGGTTGTGAATAGCGCCCTACGCTACCGTTCACAAGCACCGTTAATTGATAGCTTAATGAGTGAGTTAGGTTTACAAGGCGGTGATATCAATGGTTTAACTCAAGGGCTGAAACCTAAAGCTGAATAAGTATTTGCGATCTATTAAGAGTCTTAGTAATAAGGCTCTTTTTTATGAAAATCAAAAACTTGATCAATAAAAAACCCCAATATTTCTATTGGGGTTTTTTTTAAAGATTAAAATCTAACGTATTACGCCAAACCTTTCTCTTTTAACACTTGCAACATAGTAGAACCTAGCTCAGCTGGGCTACGCGTGTAAGCCATTCCCGCACGTTCAAATGCAGCGAATTTCTCTTCAGCAGTACCTTGACCACCAGAAATAATCGCACCAGCGTGACCCATACGCTTACCTTTAGGCGCAGTTACACCAGCGATGTAACCAACTACAGGTTTAGTCACGTTAGATTTGATAAATTCAGCAGCTTCTTCTTCCGCTGTACCACCGATCTCACCGATCATGATGATTGCATCAGTATCTGGATCATCCTGGAACAATTGAAGCGCTTCAATCTGATTCATACCTGGGATTGGGTCACCACCAATACCGATACAAGTAGACTGACCTAAACCAAGCTTAGTTGTTTGAGCAACAGCTTCATACGTCAATGTACCTGAACGTGAGATGATACCAATACGACCTGGTTGGTGGATGTGACCAGGCATAATACCGATCTTACATTCACCTGGAGTGATCACGCCTGGGCAGTTAGGACCAACTAAACGAGTACCGTTACCATTCGTTTCCAAGTAACGTTTAGCTTTAAGCATGTCGATGGTTGGAACACCTTCAGTGATCACAACAATTAAGCCAACACCTGAATCAACCGCTTCAACGATTGAGTCTAAAACGAATGGCGCTGGTACATAGATGACAGATGCATCAGCATTTGTTTCACGTACAGCTTCTTTCATTGTGTTGAATACTGGTAGGTCAAGGTGAGTTGTACCACCCTTACCTGGAGTAACACCACCCACAACTTTTGTACCGTAGTCTAAAGCTTGCGCAGAGTGGAAAGTACCGTTTTTACCAGTAAAACCTTGTACCAATACTTTAGTGTCTTTATTAATTAATACGCTCATGATTGATACTCCTTACGCTTTAACTGCAGCTACAACTTTTTCTGCGGCATCAGATAAACCGTTCGCAGAAATTAATTTCAAACCAGATTCATCAAGTAATTTAGCACCTAACTCAGCATTGTTACCTTCTAAACGAACAACAACAGGTACAGTGACATTTACTTCTTGAACCGCTGCAATAATTGCTTCAGCAATCATGTCACAACGTACGATACCACCGAAGATGTTAATTAAAACACCTTGTACAGACGTATCAGCAAGGATGATTTTGAACGCTTCGATTACGCGCTCTTTCGTTGCACCGCCACCAACGTCAAGGAAGTTTGCAGGCTGACCACCATAAAGTTTAATGATGTCCATTGTTGCCATTGCAAGACCAGCACCGTTCACCATACAACCGATGTTACCTTCTAAAGCAACATAGTTTAGATCAAATTCAGATGCTTTTAATTCACGCTCATTCTCTTGAGACTTGTCACGTAAAGCAGCAACTTTAGGCAAACGGTAAAGCGCGTTAGAGTCGATACCTACTTTCGCGTCTACACATAAAATTTCGCCATTTTCACGAACTGAAAGTGGGTTAATTTCAAATAATGCAAAGTCATTTTCAACAAATGCTTGGTAAGCAGCTGTCATGATTTTTACAAATTGACCGATTTGCTTGTCTTTCAAACCTAAAGCAAACGCAACTTCACGTGCTTGGAATGGTTGTAAGCCAACTAATGGATCAACTTCAACTTTGATAATTTTTTCAGGCGTTTCTTCTGCAACTTTCTCGATTTCTACACCACCTTCTGTAGAAGCCATGAAAGTAATACGACGGCTAGAACGAGTCTACAACCGCACCCAAGTAAAGCTCACGCTCAACTGGATAAACGTCTTCAGCAACAATAATGCTGTTAACTGGTTGACCATTTGCATCTGTTTGATACGTTACTAAACGAGTACCAATGATGTTGTTAGCGAATTCGATAACATCTTCTTTTGATTTTGCAACTTTAACGCCACCAGCCTTACCACGACCACCAGCATGAACTTGCGCTTTCATTACAGCGAATTTACCACCAAGCTGTTCAAATGCAGCAACTGCTTCATCTGCATTTGTTGCCAAGATACCTTCTTGTACTGGCATACCATATTCTTTCAATAACGCTTTAGCTTGATACTCATGTAAGTTCATTTAGTTACCTACTATGTTGTTTGATGTGATACAACCTAGATATTTTTTTTAAACTAGGCTGTTACATATTGAGTAAATGATTGTCTTGTAAACCAATCATCATCATTCAAAAAAGTGTGGCAAAAGCCACACTTCTTATTTTATTTACGTTTACGTTGAATCGCGTGGATGGCACGACCATCAACAGCAAGCGCTGCTTCATGTACAACTTCTGAGAAAGTCGGGTGACCGAAAGTCATCAACTGTAAATCTTCTACAGAAGATACAAATTCAAGTGCAATCATACCTTGATGTACGATGTCAGATGCGTTTGGACCAACAACATGCATACCTAACAGACGATCTGTTTTTGCATCAGCAACGAACTTAACAAAACCAGCAGTATCACCAGCAGCCAACGCACGACCATTCACAGCAAACGGGAATTGACCTGCTTTCACTTCATGGCCTTTTTCTTTGGCTTGCTCTTCAGTTAAGCCCACCCAAGCTGCTTCTGGATGTGTATAGATAACGCTGATGATGGTGTCATAGTTCACTTGAGCAGCATGTCCGTGTATACGTTCAACTGCCATTACGCCCTCTTCCATTGCTTTATGCGCAAGCATTGGACCGCGTACCAAGTCACCAATCGCGTAAACACCTTCAACAGATGTTTGGCACTGATCATTCACATCAACCAAACCACGTTCAGTCAATTTAATGCCAGAATCTTCTGCCAATAAACCTTCTGCATATGCCTTACGACCTACACATACGATTAACTTGTCAAAAACTTGTTCTTTGTCTTCGCCAGCCTGGTTATATTTAACCGTAACTTCGCGACCATTGGTTTCAGCACCAGAAACTTTCGCACCGATACGAATATCTAAACCTTGTTTTTTCAAGATTTTTTGATATTCCTTCGCCAATGCTTTATCAGCCATTGGTAAGAAAGCATCTAATGCTTCAAACACAACAACTTCTGAACCCAGACGGCGCCATACTGAACCTAACTCTAAACCGATAACACCTGCACCGATGACACCAAGACGTTTAGGAACTTCTGGGAATTTTAATGCACCAGTAGAATCAACAATTAAGTCTTCATCAACTGGAGCGACTGGAATATTGACAGGTACAGAACCCGTTGCAAGGATCACGTACTTCGGTTCTAAAACCTGTACATCACCTTCAAACGGTGTGAATTCTACTTTTTTACCTGCAAGTAATTTACCCGTACCTTGTAACCACTCGATACCATTACCTTTCAGTAATTGAGCAACACCACCCGTCAATTGATCTACAACTTTGTCTTTACGTGCCAACAAAGTATCTAAATCAAATTTAACTTCGCCAGTGGTGATACCGTGTTCAGCAAGCTCATGAATTGTTGCTTCATAACGGTGAGAAGAGTCAAGCAATGCTTTAGATGGGATACAGCCCACATTTAGACAGGTACCACCTAAAGATGGCTTACCGTTGTGAATACGTTTTTCGATACAAGCAACTTTGAAACCAAGCTGAGCGGCACGAATCGCCGCTTCATAACCACCAGGCCCACCGCCAATGACAACAAGATCAAACTGTTGAGACATTTTTATCTCCAAAATCCCATATAAAGGATCACTTTATATGGGAGATATATTTCTAGTATTAAAGGTCAAGAATGAGTTTAGCTGGCTCTTCTAACAATTCCTTGATTGTTACCAAGAAACCTACAGCTTCCTTACCATCGATTAAACGGTGGTCATAAGAAAGCGCCAAGTACATCATTGGCAAGATTTCAACCTGACCATTCACCGCCATAGGACGTTCCTGAATTTTATGCATACCCAAAATTGCAGTTTGTGGCTGGTTTAAAATAGGCGTTGAAAGCAATGAACCGAATGTACCACCATTGGTAATGGTGAATGTACCACCCGTCATTTCCTCAATTGACAACTTGCCTTCACGCGCTTTCGCAGCATAGCCAGCAATGCCATTCTCAACTTCAGCGTAATTCATACGGTCAGTATCACGAAGAATTGGCACAACCAAACCACGGTCAGAAGAAACCGCTACACCAATGTCATAGAAACCGTGATAAACGATATCATCACCATCAATCGATGCATTAACCGCTGGATAACGTTTTAACGCTTCAGTGGCAGCCTTAACAAAGAAAGACATAAAGCCTAAACGCGCACCATGACGCTTTTCAAAAGCATCTTTATATTGCTTACGCATTTCCATGATTGGCTTCATGTTCACTTCGTTGAACGTTGTCAACATTGCAGTTTGTTGTGTAGCCGCCAATAAACGCTCAGCAACACGCTTACGTAAACGTGTCATTGGAACACGTTTTTCAATACGCTCGCCTACAGCAACGCTTAATGGTTGAACTGACGCAGCAGGTTTAGCCTGATGGCTAGCAACATCTTCTTTGGTGATGCGGCCACCACGACCTGTACCCTGTACATCAGCCGCATTAATACCAGTTTCAGACAATGCCTTACGAACAGCAGGAGCCTGATCCTGCACAGGAACAACTGGCGCCGCACCTGCTTCTGTGTTTGCAACAGCCTGCTCCACCTGGGCAGGTGCCGCACTTTGTACCGCTTGCGTATCGGCAGCACCAGAAACAGCGCCTGCTTCAAACTGAGCAATCACTTCATCAGAAAGAACTGTGTCGCCTTCACCTTTAATGATCGCAACCAAGCTACCATCAGCAGGAGCAACCACTTCTAAAACAACTTTATCGGTTTCAATGTCACAGATCACTTCATCACGTGATACAGATTCACCTACTTTCTTGTGCCAGGTTGCGATCGTACCGTCAGCAACTGACTCTGGAAATACCGGTGCTTTAATTTCGGTTGCCATTATTTAGAATCTCCTGATTGTTCAGCTTCAATTGCCAGTGCGTCATTGACGAGCTGAGCTTGTTGTTTTGCATGCAAGTATGGTGAGCCACAGGCAGGTGCGGCAGATGCTTCACGGCCTGCATAACTAATGCGAATTTGTTTACCAGATTTAAGAACATCTTCGTATAGACGAGGAACGATAAATAACCAGGCGCCCTGATTCTTCGGTTCTTCCTGCGCCCAGACAAGTTCCTGGATGTTTGGATACTGAGCCATGACTTCAGCTAAACGCTGTTCTGGATATGGATACAACTGTTCGATACGAACAATCGCAATATGATCCAAACCAAGCTCACGACGTTTTTCCAGTAAATCGTAATAAACCTTACCGCCACAAAGGACTAAACGCGTCACATCAGCTTTATTGATGTTATCAATTTCATCAATCACAGTCTGGAATGAACCATTTGCCAACTCATCTAAAGTCGAGGTCGCAAGCTTATGACGCAACAATGATTTTGGTGACATGACAATCAAGGGCTTACGAATTGGACGAACCGCCTGACGGCGTAGCGCATGGAAAATCTGTGCTGGTGTTGTTGGTGTCATCACCTGCATGTTGTCTTCAGCACATAGCTGTAAGAAACGCTCCAGACGTGCAGATGAATGCTCTGGTCCCTGACCTTCATAACCGTGTGGCAACAACATGGTGAGACCACATACTCGCTCCCACTTGGTTTCACCCGAAGCGATAAACTGGTCGATCACCACCTGTGCACAGTTTGCGAAGTCACCAAACTGGGCTTCCCAAACAATCAGGCTTTTCGGCAATGTGGTTGAATAGCCGTATTCAAATGCAAGCACCGCTTCTTCTGACAATAAAGAATCATAAACAGCAATACGCGGTTGATTCTCCTTGACATGACATAATGGAATATAAACTGAACCATCTGCCTGATTATGCAGTTTGGCATGACGATGTGAGAACGTACCACGCCCCACATCTTCACCTGTGATACGCACAAGGAAGCCATCATCCAGCAAGGTTGCGTATGCCAGTGTCTCAGCAGCTCCCCAGTTGAGTGGCATTTCACCCGTTTGCATTTTCATCCGATCATCAATGACTTTCTGAACCTGACGCTGCAATACAAAACCTTCAGGCAAAGTATTTAAGGTTTTCCCCAGTTCTTTCAAACGATCAATATTAAATGATGTGTCCCAAATATCAGTATATTCATGACCCAGATATGGAGACCAGTCCACAAACATCTTCTTGTTCGGCTGAGTCACCAATGCGTTCGCAACATGATTGCCTGCTTCAAGGTCAGCGCGGTAATCCTCAACCATTCTGTCTGCACTTGCACGATCAAGAATTTGCTGTTGAACCAACTGATCAGCATAAAGTGTACGCGTGGTGGCTTTTTTATTAATGATCTGATACATCAATGGCTGTGTTGCGGATGGTTCATCCGCTTCATTATGACCACGGCGGCGATAACAGAACAGATCAATTACAACATCTTTACGGAACTCATGACGGAAGTCATGTGCGATTTGAGTCGCAAAAATAACCGCTTCAGGATCATCCCCATTGACATGGAAGATCGGTGCCTGAATCATTTTTGCAACATCGGTACAGTATTCGGTAGAACGGGCATCACGTGGATCAGACGTGGTAAAACCAACCTGATTGTTCACAATAATATGAACAGTACCACCAACCGTATAGCCACGAGTCTGCGACATCTGGAAAGTTTCCATGTTCACACCCTGACCTGCAAACGCCGCATCACCATGAACAATCAATGGTAAAACATCATCACCACCGATATCCTTACGGCGAACCTGACGCGCACGCACCGAACCTTCAACCACAGGTCCCACAATCTCAAGGTGCGATGGGTTAAATGCCAGTGCCAAATGCACTTCACCACCTGGTGTCATTACATTTGAAGAGAAGCCCTGATGATACTTCACATCGCCAGAACCTTTTTTGTGCAGGCTTTTGCCTTCAAACTCACCAAAAAGATCGGCAGGGTTTTTACCCATAATGTTGACAAGCAGGTTAAGACGACCACGGTGTGGCATCCCGATCACAACTTCTTTACAGCCTACACTACCTGCACGCTGAATGATTTCGTTGACCATTGGAATAAAGGACTCACCGCCTTCAACACCAAAACGCTTCGCGCCAACAAATTTATTACCCAGATACTTTTCCAGACCTTCAGCAGCCGTCAAACGCTCCAGAAAGCCTTTTTTCTGATCAGCGCTGAAGTTGAATTTACCGCGCGCACCCTCTAAACGTTGCTGAATCCAGCGTTTTTCCTTAGTGTCAACAATGTGCATATACTCTGCACCAATTGATCCACAGTAGGTAGCCTCCATTGCCTCAACCATTTCAGCTAATGTCGCTTCTGCTTTACCAATCGCGAGGTTACCTGTATTAAATACAGTATCTAAATCAGATTTAGTTAAACCATGTGCAGATAAATCAAGATCTGGAACTTCTTCGCGTTTCGCAAGACCTAATGGATCAAGTTTGGCTTTTTGGTGACCACGGTTGCGGTAAGCAGCAATCAGTTGTAATACACCAATTTGACGACGCTCATGTTCTGTACTTACAGTGCTTTGTACAACAGGTTGAACTCGGTTTGAATTACGACCCAAAAGGAGGAATTGCTCGCGCACACTACCGTGTGGTTGATCACCTTTAGGGTATTTATCGAAATATTCACGCCAATCCTCTGACACTGAGGCTGGAGAAGTTAGGTACTGTTCGTAAAGCTCTTCAATATACGCTGCACTATCAGCGGAAAGTTCAGTGTCAAGACGCAGTGCGTCAGCAACTTCTTGCATTTTTGGACCCATTTCCTATTGCAAAAAATAATACAGGTTGCCTTTTAAGCACACCCATGATTCATAGCGTCAAATTGGTAACAAGACACTACTACCCAAGATCATCAAACCTTGAGACATTATTACTACACATCAGGAGTATTCCCTTTGATGTAACAAATGAGCCATGCACTTTCAATTCAAAGCACATAACTCATTTTCATACTCGATAAAATCGAGCAATTTTTTGCAAATCATTTTAGAAAAATTAAATAATTCTTTAACTTTTCTAAATTGACTTTTTTAAAGTAATCTGCATAAATTCATGCAATGTTACTTTTAGATAACATCAGGAATATGCTTATTTTTTGCTTTCATTTACTGGGTGAAATCCTATCATGTAATCAAGTCTGAATTGATTTTTTTGACACATACCATTCATAAACCAGCGAAATACACATATTCAATTATATTCTAATATACCGCCCTTTTTCTAAAAGTTGCACCTTATATCGACCAAAGTTAAAGATTCACTACAAATTTCGCACAAACACCACGCAGAATGCCTAAAAATAAAGCAACTTCCCGATTTATATTTGTTTTTATTATTTGACTTAATCATAAAATTTATAAAACACCATATAACTGACCGTTGTTTAAGATTGATACACATGTTACCCAACCCCATGTTTCCATCCTTATAAATAGCCGCATCCAAAATAAAAAACGGAAGTCCTTTTGGAACTTCCGTTTTTTTGGTCAGAGCAAGCGATTAGCTCGCTTGATCTAACAGCATGTTACGAATGTGACCAATTGCCTTAGTTGGGTTTAAACCTTTCGGGCAAACCGATACACAGTTCATGATCCCTTTACAACGGAACAAAGAGAACGGGTCATCTAAACGAGCCAAACGCTCTTGTGTTGCCGTATCACGAGAGTCAATGATAAAGCGGTATGCATTTAACAATGCAGATGGCCCCAGGAACTTGTCAGGGTTCCACCAGAATGATGGGCATGATGTTGAACAACATGCACAAAGAATACATTCATACAGACCATCCAGGTGTTCACGTTCTGCTTGAGACTGTAAACGCTCTTTTGCTGGTGCAGGCTGATTGTTAATCAAGAACGGTTGGATCTTGTCATATTGATCATAGAACTGGTTCATGTCTACAACCAAATCTTTTACCACTGGTAAACCAGGTAAAGGACGGATCACAATCTTCTCTGGTAAATCGTTCAAGTTCCACAAGCACGCTAAACCATTTTTACCATTGATGTTCACACCATCCGAACCACAAATACCTTCACGGCAAGAGCGACGGAATGTTAATGACTCATCTTGCACTTTCAACGCAAGTAACGCATCAAGCAACATACGGTGCTTATCGGTTAACTCAAGTTTGAAAGTTTGCATGTACGGCGCTTTATCCTTATCAGGATCATAGCGGTAGATTTCGAATGTACGAGTACCTCTACTCATCTTTGTTCTCCCGATTAGAATGTACGTGGCTTAGGTTCAATTGCTTCAACCGTTAATGGGCTGAAACGTACCGGCTTATATTCAAGACGGTTGTCTGATGAATACCATAAAGTATGCTTCATCCACTCATCATCACGGCGACCGTATGAATAAGTTGGGTGATCAGGTGCTAACTCATAGTCAACAACTGTATGCGCACCACGACATTCTTTACGTGCAGCAGCAGAGATCAAGGTTGCTTTTGCAACTTCATATAAATTTTCAACTTCCAATGCCTCAACACGTGCTGTGTTAAAGACTTTAGATTTGTCTTTCAAATGAATGTTACGAACACGTGGCTCAATCGCAAGAATTTCTTTTACGCCTTTATCAAGCAATGCTTGAGTACGGAATACACCTGCGTGATCTTGTACGATGTCACGGATTGCATCAGCAACTTCTTGCGCGTTTTCACCCGTCGTTGAATCATCCAACTTACGGATACGAGCCAGAGTGTTTTTCCAGCACATTATTTTGGCAACGGTGCATAGTCATCACCGTGATGCTTGGTGACGTAGTCAATGATGTGTTCACCCAGCAGCTTTACCGTCACTCACAAGGTCAAGCAGGAGTTGGTCCCCAAACGGTTTGCACCATGAACAGATACACAAGAACACTCACCGATTGCATAGAAACCTTTTACTGGCTTCACATAGCCGGGTACCTTTATAGGTATATTCTTTAGTGTCCTTATCATAGTGAGCAGAGAATTCAGCCTCTTCCACACCATGCGGCACAACGACCTGACCATGAATAATATTGGTTGGAATACCACCCATTTGATAATGAATTGTTGGTACAACTGGAATTGGCTCTTTGGTACAGTCAACGTTTGCAAACTTCTTACCAATCTCAAATACAGATGGTAGACGCTTCATGATTGTTTCCGCACCCAAGTGGGTCATATCCAACAGGATATAAATCCGCTTAGGACCACAGCCACGACCTTTCCCAATTTCCTGATCCATAGAGCGTGATACGAAGTCACGTGGTGCCAAGTCTTTTAAAGTCGGTGCATAACGCTCCATGAACGGTTCGCCGTCTTTATTACGAAGGATACCGCCTTCACCACGACAACCCTCAGTCAACAATACGCCTGCGCCCGCAACACCCGTTGGGTGGAATTGCCAGAATTCCATATCCTGTAATGGAATACCCGCACGGGCAGCCATACCAAGTCCGTCACCTGTGTTGATATAGGCATTTGTTGATGCACGGTAAACACGACCTGCACCACCCGTAGCAAACAAGGTTGCCTTTGCCTGGAATACCGCAATATTACCAGTTTCCTGATCATATGCGGTTACACCAAGAACATCACCCTGTTCATTACGGATTAAGTCAAGTGCAATCCATTCAACGAAGAACTGAGTACCCATTTTCACGTTGCTTTGATACAAAGTGTGAAGTAATGCATGACCTGTACGGTCAGCGGCAGCACAGGCACGTGGAACGGCTTTTTTCACCGTAGGTTAGCAGAGTGCCACCGAATGGACGCTGATAGATCGTGCCATCTTCATTACGGTCAAACGGCATACCCAGATGTTCAAGCTCATAAACAACCATGGCGCTTCACGGGTCATAAACTCGATTGCGTCCTGATCACCCAACCAGTCAGAACCTTTAACCGTGTCATAGAAGTGGTAATGCCAGTTATCTTCCTGCATGTTACCTAATGACGCACCACAATACCACCCTGGGCAGCAACTGTATGCGAACGTGTTGGGAACACTTTGGTCAATACTGCAACTTTTAAACCAGCTTGAGCGTTGGTAAGAAGCACGCATACCAGAACCACCACCACCAACGATTACAGCGTCAAATGATAATGTCTGGATATTTGAATAATTTCTTTTAGGGGTTGCCATGATCTGTTCCTATCAATTTGCCCAGAAAATCTGGATACCCCAGATTGCGTACACGAACACTGAAATAATGACGGCAGAAGTCAATACAAGGCGTAAACCTGAAGCTGATGGACCCATCTGACGAGTCGTTACATAATCAAAAGACTTGCCACATCCCAATCCAGGCATGTGCAACGCAGCGATAATACCGCCAGCAAAGAAAAATCTTCATTGGCAGAGTCAACATAAAGCCAGCCCACTGTTCATAGCCAAATCCGCTGTTGCAGAGAATCCAGCCAAACAGAACAACAGTATAGGCAGCCAATACAACCGCACTCACACGCTGGATATACCAATCGCGAGAACCTGAACCTGTTAAACTCCGGTAGCACTTTTCATCAGAACATAATCCATACGAAAGCTGCGATAATTCCAAGCGCAGACAAGATCAATGAAATAGTAGCTGCGATACGAATGCTTTGTAATTCTTCCGCAAAACCCATGTTAGCAAGCGTATGCTTGATTCCCGCGATAAAGTGGAAAATTAACCCAGCTACAAATACCCATACGATGAAACGTACAATGATATTTCCGAAAACGACATTTTTAACGTAGTCAAATCCTTCTGGTGAAGATAAAGATTTATCCAGAATCCATAAAAGAACTGCGACCAATAAGAAAACGATCACACCTGATAAACGGTGTAGAATTGATGCAATAGCCACGGGTGATTTTAAGTTTACAGCTAAAACTTGACCCATGGACAAATTGACAGGTCTGTTGCTTTTCACAGCGGGCATCCTTGTGGCAGAAAACTCCAATGGGAGTTTGTTTGAATTAATTCAGCGAGCTGGCATTGTTAGGCAAGCACAGCTCATGCCTAACCTATAACGAGACACCGAATTATAAAACGTGAAATATCAAAATACAAACAATCAGCTTTCGCTTTAGTCGAAAAAAACAATAAATAAGAATCATTCAACATAAACAATGATCTTCCAGATAATTTATTTTTTGAAAAAAATCAACCTATCCAATTGTTTTATAAAAATAAAAAATACAAAAATTTTTTTTATGAATAGTTTCAGGCTAGAAAAACTATTTATTATTTATTTCAAAAAAAATATGTTTTTCTCAGTAAAACTCCATTAAATGAGTCGGTTTTCAGCATAGCCATAAATAATACCTCTCATTTACAGATTAAATATGATTAACCCCACCTATTTAGGCGCAATACCTATAAACACATCGATTTATTTTTAATCAATCAGTCGCACCATAATGAAACATTTACTCCTCTCATATATCAGCTCTACAGATTTTTTGAACCAACATTTAAGGCGAAACCATGAAATACATAGGGTTTTTACAAGCCAAGCCCTTAATTTTGTAGCAAAATATCAGCAGCGTAAAAATTTCATTTACAATTGTACTGGCGCTTCATTTTTTTTATGCACCTGAAACATGATTTGACATATTATACTCGACCTATGCTGTGAATTTACTCAGTTTTTTCTTTGATACTGAATGACTAAGTTGACTGTAGAAATGTCATTTTTTATCCCTAAGTATAATTGACAAAATTTTAGTGGCCACTAATCTTATAGCAAATTTTGGACACCGTCTGGATTCGCATACGAGACAAGATTAGGATTTCGAGTCAGATAATCATTCACCAGGACAGGAGATCACGAAACGTCTGCAGCAACTGGCAAAAAAGCCGTATTACAGCTTGATGGCAAAGAAATTGAATTACCAATTTACAGCGGCACATTGGGCCCAGATGTAATTGACGTTAAAGATGTATTGGCATCTGGTCATTTTACTTTCGATCCTGGTTTTATGGCGACAGCTTATGAATCTAAGATCACATTCATTGATGGTGACAAAGGTGTGTTATTGCACCGTGGTTATCCAATTGATCAATTAGCGCACCCGCTAATTCTACCTCGAAACTTGCTATTTACTATTAAATGGCGAGCCTCCAAAATGCTGAACAAAAGGCAGAATTTGACGCTAAAGTACGCAACCACACCATGGTTCACGATCAGGTAAGCCGTTTCTTCAATGGTTTCCGTCGTGACGCTCACCCAATGGCTATAATGGTTGGTGTAGTTATGTTCATGTTCTATCACAATGGTTTGGATATCGAAGATATCAACCACCGTGAAATCACTGCATCTGGCCTTATCGCGAAAATTCCTACGCTTGCGGCGTGGAGCTACAATACACGATTGGACAAACTATTCATTTACCCACGTAACGACCTAAACTATGCAGAAAACTTCCCGCATATGATGTTTGCTACGCCTGCGGATCGTGACTATAAGGTTAATCCGATTTTGTCTAAAGCAATGGACCGTATCTTTACGCTTCATGCCCTGACCACGAACAAAATGCGTTCACATCTACTGTTCGTCTTGCTGGTTCTACTGGTGCAAACCCATATGCATGTATTCCTTCAGGTATTTCTGCACTTTGGGGGACCATCACACAGGTGCAAACGAAGCTGTACTGAAAATGTTATTGAAATCGGTAGCGTTGAAAACGTTGCTGAATTTATGGAAAAGTAAACGCAAAGAAGCGAAGCTATGGGCTTTGGTCACCGTGTTTACAAAAACTTTGACCCACGTGCCAAAGTGATGAAAGAAACCTGTGATGAAGTGCTTGGTACAACAATGATCCACAACTTGCGCTTGCAATGGAACTTGGAGCGCATTGCGCTTAGCGGACCCATATCATTGAACGTAAACTTTATCCAAACGTGGACTTCTACTCAGGCATCATCTTAAAAGCGATTGGTATCCCTGTTGATATGTTTACGGTTATTTTTGCATTAGGCCGTACTGTATTGATCAGCCACTGGTTAGAATGCAATGCTTCCCATAAAATTGGCCGTCCTCGCCAGCTTTATACAGGTGAAAAACAACGTGACATCAAACGTTAATTTTTAAGAAATTAATGTGAAAAAAGCTGCCAAATGGCAGCTTTTTTTATTGCTTTCTAAAGCTCATCCTTCCAGGGCACGCAACAAGTTTGTACTGATCCCATCGGCACGTAACCATGCCAATTCATAACTCGCCTTCGCCAAAGCCAGCACACGTCGCTCAAACTCATCCCAGATCAGCTTTTGCACTTCCGCGTGTGGGAAATTCCAAGTCCACTTTCCTGTGCCAAATGCTTATTCTTCTCGCAAATTTTCAATGCATGATACAACTTCCGCCCAGCACTTGCGCTTTCCAGAATACGAATGTGCTTGCCGTGGATAAAGCCTCGACATGCTGGAGACTGGCATTGGGCAGCAATGGCACCAGAATCTGGTCGAGTTGTGCATCCAGACGCTTCCAGACCACCAACCGCTGTTCAGGCGTATAGGTGTTCCACTGAATCACTTCATGATTAAAACGTCGACAACCACGACAAACCAGATCACCAAATACCGTTGAGCAACGTCCTGCACAGGGGGTCAGTGATGGGATTCGACGATCATTACTCAAAACTTATTCCTCTAAAACCATATTAATTTTATGGTTTTCTCGCTTATTTTCAGATTTCGCGCTAAAATGTGCGCCTTATTTTTCTATCTTAATACATTTGGAGTTATCCATGAACGCTACTGTAGAACAGCTTGCACCTGTAGAACAGCAAGCGACCAATAATTGGGTTGTTGCGGCACTATATCAATTTAAAGAAGTTTCAGATGCAGCAGACCTGCAACAACGTCTTTTGAACTTAGTGAAGAGCATCAATTTATGTGGAACTCTGATTGTAGCGTCTGAAGGAATTAATGGAACTGTTGCTGGCGACCGTGCCGCGATTGATACCGTTCATCAATTCCTTTTAAACGAAGGTTTCAATGCAATGGAATATAAAGAGTCTGAAAGCTCTGAAAAGCCATTCCGTAAAATGAAAATTAAACTTAAAAATGAAATTGTCACTTTAGGTGTCGACGTTAAGCCACGTGATTTAGTTGGCCACTATCTTGATCCTAAAGAGTGGAATGAGCTGATTAGTCGTGATGACGTGATCTTGATCGACACTCGTAATGACTATGAATACAAAGCTGGTACATTTAAAGGTGCGATTGATCCCAAAACGGAAACATTCCGTGAATTTCCTGAATATGTAAAACAAAACCTTGAACAACACAAAGACAAGAAAATTGCCATGTTCTGTACAGGCGGTATTCGCTGTGAAAAATCCACTTCCCTGCTGTTGCAGGAAGGCTTTAGTGAGGTTTACCACTTAAAAGGCGGTATCCTTAAATATCTGGAAGAAACACCTGCAGAGGAAAGCCTTTGGGAAGGTGAATGTTTTGTATTTGATGGCCGTACTGCCGTGACACATGGGGTTGAGGAAGGCGAGAATATCAAGTGCCATGCATGTGGCTGGCCTTTAACCAAAGAAGAAGCAGAATTACCAAGCTATGAACACGGCGTTTCCTGTGTTTTCTGTATTGATAAAACTACAGAAAAGCAGAAAGAGGGTTTCCGTATGCGTCAATCGCAAATTGCAGCAGCAAAACGTAAACGTCTATAAAAGTTAAAAACCCAAAAGCCATAGTTCTGCTATGGCTTTTTTATGGCTATAACGATATAAAAATGATGTAACGATTAGACCATTGAGCATCATGATTAACCATCCTATGCTAAAAACAATAATCAAATGAACTATATAAGGGTATTATGGGACTTGAAGAATGGGTCTTGTCAATCATGGAGAAGCTTGGATATTTAGGCATCGCTTTTTTGATGTTTCTGGATAACATTTTTCCTCCTATTCCTTCTGAAATTATTATGCCCTCTGCGGGTTATACCGCCTCCAAAGGGGATTTGACTTTAGTGGGCGTTATCATTGCTGGAAGCGCAGGATCACTGATCGCGGCGATGATCCTGTATTGGATTGGTCGTAAAATTCCTGAACAGCATTTATTCACTT
>JAXMGF010000039.1:0-15544 GCA_046347365.1 Acinetobacter sp.
GAATATTCAGGCAACCATATTTAGGGGTATCTAAAACCGCTTGCGGTAAGATTAAACCATAGGCTGCAACCACCATGACATCAGCGCCTAGAGCAGCAAGTTCTTGTCGAGCTGCCAAACCTTCTTCAGTAGACGCTTTAAAATTCAAAGGTTGATAGACAGGTAAATTGTGTTCAAGTGCCAATTGTTTAACAGGCGATGGTGTTAATTTTTGTCCACGTCCTGATTTACGGTCAGGCTGGGTATAAACCGCAATGATCTGGTGTGATGTTTTTAATAATGCCGCCAATGCGGTTGCCGCAAATTCAGGCGTACCAGCAAAAATGATTTTCACAAATGGAATCCAAATAAAACTTATCGCAAATTATAAGCGAAAACGTGACGAGTCCCTAATTCACGGGCTGAATTGCTTTTGTGTAAAAAAGATAGGCCTGTTGGTCATCAGTTAAACGATAACTTGTAGTATGATGGAAACAGCTCAGTATCATTTCGCCAGAGAGAATGTTCTATTCTTCTCGAGCACAAACTTGTTGGGAATCAAAAATGCCTGATTATCGTTCGAAAACATCAACACATGGAAGAAATATGGCGGGCGCGCGCGGTTTATGGCGTGCGACTGGTATGAAAGATGAAGATTTTGGCAAACCAATTATTGCGGTGGTCAACTCATTTACCCAATTCGTTCCAGGTCACGTGCATCTTAAAGATTTAGGGCAACTGGTTGCACGAGAAATTGAAGCTTCTGGTGGTGTCGCAAAAGAATTTAATACCATTGCCGTGGATGACGGGATTGCCATGGGGCATGACGGGATGCTGTATTCACTACCATCACGTGATTTAATTGCCGATTCTGTAGAATACATGGTCAATGCCCATTGTGCCGATGCCATGGTGTGTATCTCGAACTGTGACAAGATCACACCGGGAATGCTGATGGCTGCAATGCGCTTGAATATCCCAGTGGTGTTCGTGTCTGGCGGTCCAATGGAAGCGGGTAAAGTCAAATTCCGTGGTGATGAAAAGGCAATCGACTTAGTTGATGCCATGGTCGTTGCAGCAGATGAAAGCTATACCGATGAAGAAGTTGCAGCATTTGAGCGTTCGGCATGTCCAACGTGTGGTTCATGTTCGGGTATGTTTACTGCAAACTCAATGAACTGTTTAACTGAAGCTTTAGGTTTATCATTGCCGGGTAATGGTTCTATTGTTGCAACTCACGCTAACCGCAAAAAACTATTCCTAAAAGCAGGTCGTTTAGTCGTTGAACTTGCGAAGCGTTATTATGAACAAAATGATGACAGCATTCTGCCACGTTCAATTGCAACCAAAGCAGCATTTGAAAATGCGATGACTTTGGATATTGCAATGGGTGGTTCTACCAATACCGTATTGCATTTGCTTGCTGCTGCACATGAAGCAGAAGTTGATTTCACTATGGATGATATCGACAATTTATCTCGTAAAGTACCTGTATTGTCTAAAGTTGCACCTGCAAAGTCGGATGTGCATATGGAAGATGTACACCGTGCTGGGGGTATCATGGCGATCTTGGGTGAACTCGATCGTGCTAACTTACTGAACACCTCTTGCTCAACGGTACATGAGCCTACTCTGAAAGATGCCTTAGACAAGTGGGATATTATCCGCACTGAAGATGCAGATGTTTATGAGTTTTATCGCTCATCACCGGGTGGTGTTCCAACTCAAGTGGCATTTTCACAAAACCGTTATTATTCAACTTTGGATGGTGACCGTGAGAAAGGTGTGATTCGTAATGCTGAACATGCTTTCTCTAAAGATGGTGGCTTGGCAGTCCTTTACGGCAACATTGCTTTAGATGGTTGTATCGTGAAAACTGCGGGTGTGGATGATTCGATTCTTAAATTCACGGGTACAGCGCGTGTTTTTGAAAGCCAAGATTCAGCGGTTGAAGCGATTTTAGATCATAAGATCGTGGCAGGTGACATCGTTGTCATTCGTTATGAAGGCCCACGTGGTGGTCCAGGCATGCAGGAAATGTTGTACCCAACCAGTTACTTGAAGTCGAAAGGTTTGGGTAAGGACTGTGCCTTGATTACGGATGGTCGCTTCTCTGGTGGTTCTTCAGGTTTATCCATTGGTCACGTGTCTCCAGAAGCAGCGGAAGGTGGTGCAATTGGTCTGGTTGAAGATGGTGATACCATCCAAATTGATATTCCGAATCGTAGCATTCACCTTGATGTTGATGATGCAACCATGGCACATCGCCGTACAGCTCAAGAAGCCAAAGGTTGGCATCCAGCGGAAGAGCGTAAGCGTAAAGTTTCAAAATCTTTGAAAATTTATGCTTTGCATTCAACCAGTGCTGCGAAAGGTGCAGTACGCGTTCTGTAAACTATTGCTAAGTGACAATGTTTATCATCCCTCTTTATTACGATAAAGAGGGACTTTTTTCTGATTTTATAAGATACTCATTATACTTATTTGCTCACTTGTTTGAATTCAAGTTAGAGAAAGCTTATCCATTCATCACTTTATAATCATTAGAGGCGATCGACATGTCTTTGTTACGTCGTTGGTTTGATCCCATCCGATCGAGTTGGTTCTATCAAAAACCTTCTCGTCAGGCGGTGTTGCCCACGGAACAGGGTTTAAGTATTTACCTGCGTTTAGACGATGTTTATAGCTATCTTGCAGTACAACAGCTTGATCAGCTCAATGAAATTTTGAGTGATGAACTAAAACCTTTAAAAGTGATTATTTCAAGACAGGGTGCTGAGCCTCCTAATGGTATGTCACAACAAGATTGGCAGAGTTATTGTTTGAATGATGCTAAAATTCTCGCCAAACAACATCGGTTTGGTTTCGATGAAACCCCTGAAATACCTAGTCCAGAAGCATTACAACAAGCAGAAATAATTCTAAAAAATACCCCTCTGAGAGAACACAATTTTTTACATTTACTCGAAGATGTATTCCACATGTTATGGCAACAACAATATGGGAAATTACGTACTCTTTATGCGATGGCAAGTCAGCATCAAACACCTCAAGATTATCCTGAACGTATTTTTAAAGATGTGCCTGTTGCAGCCAGTTACTTCGAATTTGGTGAGCGTAAATATCAGGCCGTTGATGATTTATTACGCCTTACACGCCGTTTGAAACAACAAAAATTACTCACTGGAAATCCAATTTTTCTGATTAATCATATTGAATGGCGTGAGCATCTCATTAATGATGGTGAGTCACTGACAGAAGTCCAAAGCTTACATCCCGAGCTGGATTTGTATATTGCACTTGAAGACCTGATGAGTTGGCTATTAGCTGGCTTATATCAAAGAAGAACTGGCCAATTATTATAATATTCAATTGAGCGTTTATCCGCTGAGCTATCATGGGCGAGACTGGTTTGACTGGAGTCTCGCGACTCGTGTTTCCAAACGTACACAGGTGGCATTCACCCCATTCTGTCGTCCTACTAAAGAAGCAACTTATGAAATGGCAAAACTATTTTAGTAGCGTGCCTGAAGAAGAACAGATCGATTGTATTCATGAGATATTGCAAGGTGTTTGGACGCGTGGCAAAGATCTTTCTTTCAAAACACACTTTCAACGTATGCAGAAGCGTTTAGAGATTGACAACATTACCGAACAGGATGTTGAAGCTTTGTTGAAACAGAATGATGAACTCTGTCAGCAAAAGCATCAGCCAGATTTTCCTGTACTGGAATTACGTATAGATGGACAGAGCTATGTTTTTAATAGTTTGTATCGAGTTTGGATGATTGAAAGTATTATCAGCAATGTTTTGGAAGATAAATATAAGCAGGAAAGTCGGGAATAAATAAAAAAAGGCAGCCGAAGCTGCCCACGATTCTAATGTTTATCTTTTAAACTGAATAACAGGTTCAGGAAAATCGCAGCAAAAGTTGCGGTTCCACCTCCCTAAATTAAAGCTACCAAACAGTAATTCAAAGTTACCTGCACCTAAAATAATAGTGACAGATGCAACAATAAGGTTTTTATTATTAGAAAAATCGACTTTATTTCTCGATCCAGATTTTGCACCTGCAATGGTAATTAAACCAAATACCATGATCGAAGCACCCGTAAGGACTGCTGTCGGGATCGTACTAATCACTGCGCCAAATTTAGGAGACAACCCCAAGAAAATTGCAAATACGCCAGCGATTACAAATACAATCGTAGAATAAACACGGGTGACTGCCATCACACCAATATTTTCACCATAGGTGGTCATACCCGGTGCACCAACACTACCCGATAACGTTGTGGCCAAACCATCCGCAACAAAAGCTAATTCCAGTTGAGGTGTAAGATCTTCGCCTGTCATTGAACCGACTGCTTTGATGTGACCTAGATTTTCAGCGACTAAAATCAATGAATTTATTGGCCAATTAAATTGCATTTAAATCAAAAGTTGGGTGTAAAAGTTGGGATGCCAAACCATGGTGCTGCTGCGATTTGGGAGAAATCAATCGGTTTACCAAATCCTAGAATATTTGTTGCAACCACATATATGGCATAAGCAATCAATAAAACCCATCAACAGTAATAAACGTTGTAATAAGCCCTTGGTAAATACAGCAATAATGCCCATGCTTAATACAGGATGAGTGCCATCCACATTTCCAAAAGGCTGTCCAGCAACGCCTTTAATAGTAACGGGTGCAAGGTTGAGACCAATAATCATCACCACAGGCCTGTGACAACAGGTGGCATGAGTTTCTCAATCCAACGTGTGCCTGTGAGCATGACTGCAAAACCGATCAAGGCATAAAAATACCACAGGCAACACCCACCAAGTGCAACTGCAAGGTTTGGATTGGCTCCCTGACCCAGTAATATGACCAGTTGCGGCTGCAACGACACCAATAAATGCAAAGCTTGAGCCTAAACAACTTGGAACACGGCCACCCGTGATCAAGAAGAAAATAATAGTACAAATCCCTGACATTAAGATGGCAAGGTTTGGGCTAAAGCCCATCAGAAGGGGTGCAAGAACAGTTGCACCAAACATTGCAATGCGTTGTACCTCTAATACCGCACTTTGTAAGGGCGGTAAATATTCATTTGTCGCGACAGGGCGATGATCAATCTTTCCCTGATACGGCTGCCATTTTGGAAACCAATTTGACATAGATGAGACTCATTATGTGATATCAGCGGGTATGATACCCTGTCTTAAAACGAGCTTTCACCTATAAGTCATTGAGAATATTGCCAGATCATGTTTTTTACGTCTGTATTTTTACCTTTTGGTAAAATGTATTTCAAAATAAACTATCGTATTTATTATTTATTTTATTCGCCTAATTTAAAAAAACTCTTGGCTAATATTTAAAAATTTTCTAAATTTTTTTTCTAAAAATGGAATATTTTGCCATCAACACCTGTGATTTATGTTGATGGCAAGGCTCTTATTTAGCCGGTATTGCGCAAACTGTCGCAATGCCTGCAATACTGACCATTAAGGCATGATCGACAGGGCTATGCTCGGTTTGATGCTCGGCTAAATACAGACGACGGCGTTTCATTAACTCTGCTTGTAATAAATGCAGAGGCAATAAATATGGTTTCCGCACCTGCATGGATTGGTCAAGCACTTCATTATTACTTAAAAGCTTAGACTCACCTTTAAGACTGAGCAAGGTATCTACGGCATTTTGTAGGCGTTGGCGTAATTCAACCCCAAGTTTTTTAAGTCCTGATCTTGGGTGAGATGAGATTCATAGTACAACGCAATATCTGCATCAGATTTGGATAAAAACCATTTCCAGCATATCAATTAAAGTTTGGAAATACGGCCACTGTTCAAGCATTTCATTTAAGGTGTTTTGGTGTTGTCCATGTACCTGATTGGATCGCGCCTGTACCCAACCAAGCGGGCAACATCAAGCGGATTTGTGTCCATGCAAATACCCAAGGAATCGCTCGGAAGAGATTCTATGCCACCGCTGACTTTTCGTTTGGCTGGGCGTGAACCAAGCGGTAGCATTTGTAATTCTAACTCAGGCGTGACCGTGCGTAGATAACTGACAAAATTCGGATTTTCACGCACAGTTTGTCGATAAACCTGTACCGATAAATCAGTCATTTGATTCATTAAGTCTCGCCATTCTTTCTTTGGCTCTGGCGGTGGTAGTAGTGTTGCTTCTAATGTTGCCGCTGTATAGATTTCCAAATTTTGTAGCGCGATGCCTTCTAAACCAAATTTAAAGCGAATCATTTCACCCTGTTCAGTGACACGAATTGCTCCAGAGATTGAACCTGGTGGTTGTGAGAATAAGGCTTGTTGTGTTGGTGCACCGCCACGACTGATTGAACCGCCACGACCATGAAATAGAGTCAATTGCACCCCATGTTCTCGAGCGACAGCGGTGAGTTCTTCTTGCGCACGATATTGCGCCCAGTTGGCCGACATAAAGCCCGCATCCTTTGCCGAGTCTGAATAGCCGATCATCACTTCATGTTTACCCCTGAATATGCTGTTTATAAACAATGCATATTGAATAAGGTATTCATGGTTTTGGTTGCGCCATCAAGATCTTTTAAAGTTTCAAATAAAGGCACCACTCGAAGAGGATGTTGGATACCAGCTTCTTTTTGTAAGAGTAAAACAGCTAAGACGTCACTTGGATATTCTGCCATCGAAATAATATAGGCACCCAAGCTCTCAGCTGGTTGTTCAGCCAAAGTGCGCATGGTCGCAAAGACTTCAAGCACATCAGGATGTTGAATCAAGCTGCCTTCGGGTTCATTAAAATATTTAGGCAGTAAAGGGCGTTTACTTTGTAGTTCCTGAATAAGGAAGTTTTGACGAGCCTGTTCAGTCCATGATTCAAAATTGCCTAGACCTAGATATTCAGTAATCGCTGAAATGGCTTGACGATGCCGCCCTGATTCTTGGCGAATATCGAGTTTGAGTAACTCAATTCCAAAGCAATTGATTCGGTATATAAAATCAAGCAATTGCCCATTGGCAATTTCAGCGAGTGTTGGCTTCGATTAAGGAGCGATAGCAGAGTAATAAGGGCTGTAATAATTCATCTTTATTTCGAATGATCTGACTATCATCAGCTTCATGGCCTTGTAAGCGTTGGCCTAAACAATAGCGAGTCGCTTTTAAACGTTCACGGGTGTCGCGCAGATATTCACGATAGGGTTCAGGTGTTCAAAGCCTTCAATGCTGAGTCAAAGTTCAGAACAACTTTGAATGGACAGTTCCCAACGCAGATTTTCAATATCACGCAAATACAAATCAGCAGCTTGCCAACGTGATAACCATAATACTTCTTGGGTGACTTGATGGGTGACATTGGGATTGCCATCACGATCACCGCCCATCCATGAGGCAAAGCGAATTGGCGCGATATTGAGCGGTAAGTTTTGTTCACAATGCTGTTGGGTCAGTTCATTTAGCTCACGAATAAACTTAGGTACGGCATTCCACAAAGTTTGTTCAATTGTTGCAAAGCCCCACTTTGCTTCATCGACAGGGGTCGGGCGATGTTGGCGAATTTCGTCTGTCTGCCAAGCTGAACTGACCAATTGTTTCAGGGTGGCGATGGTTTGTTGGCGTTCACGAGGTGTTAGTTTTTGCTGATCCAGTTGAGATAGGCAATCGGTAATATCATCATATTTTTGAATCAAGGTACGACGACTGACTTCGGTTGGATGCGCTGTGAGGACCAATTCAATTTTTAAATCGCAGATTTGTTCGAATAATTGTTTTGAGTTGATCTGCTCAGTTTTGAATTTTTCAAATAAATGTGACAAAGGATTTGGATTAGGGGCTTGTTCGTCAAACTCAGCCTGACGGCGGTTACGCACCACATGGTACTGCTCCGCGATGTTGGCAAAGTTGAGAAAATATGAAAATGCACGGGTCAGGGGCAAAATTTCTTCATCTTTTAAACCGAGAAACAATTGTTCGAGCTGTTTTTCCGCCTCGATTTGACCATCACGGGCACCCTTAGCCAGAGCACGAATCTGCTCAACCTGATTAAACAAATCCTGTCCTGCATGCTGCTTTAAGGTTTCGCCCAGTAAATTACCGAGTAAACGAACATCTTCTCGTAATGGCGCAGTGATTTGTTGTGTCATTATGCTTCTCCTCTGCTCATGTCTTGACTATAACCTGATTGTCAGACATTCCAAGTGGAGAACGTAAGGAAATGTGAAATTTCTTTAAAATTTAGGTTGATATTTAAGCAAAAAAAGTTCAATGGCCTGTTCAATCATCTGCTCAATTTCAACCGTGGTTGGCACCGAATCCAGACCCAGTAAAACCTTGTGATGACGTGTGCCGAGCATCAGCGCCACGATCAGTTCGGTCTGTTTAAGGGGATCATCTGCCTGAATAAAGTTGAGTGTGATGGCCTGCTCAAAAAAACCACACCAGACATGACACATACGTGTGTGTGAGGCATCAAAAAACTGTTGGGTGAGGGGGCTTTGTTCAGCCGCGAGTTCAAACAGCACCCGATCCAGCTTCATCGCTTCAGGCAGGTAAATAATGCTTAAGGCACGCTGACACATTAAATATAGTGCCTGCCTAAAGTCGGACTCAGGTGTGAGTTCAAACTGTTTCGCCCGAATGGACTCTTCACAGCTTTCCTCGATCGCACAGATAAACAGGTTAGCCTTGTCCTGAAAATGGTTGTACACCGTGAGTTTAGTCACGCCTGCTTCTTTGGCAATCTGATTCATATTGGTGGCGTGGTAACCCATTTTTAAAAAAATAGATTTTGCAGCCTGTAAGATTTTGGCTCTTTTTTCTAAATCTTTAGGGCGACCACTGTGAATTTGCACGTTAGCTGTCTCATTTAATTCAATTCAAAATCAAAATGCTAGATTTAATTTTTAATTAGTGTACTCATGAGTATATTAATTAAAAAATAAACAATCTATCATAATGTTCATATTGTGCCTTAAAAAATCAATTTGAATAAGAGCGAAACAGAGATGAATCTGCTAAATCATGTAATTGTGGGGTTGCTCGTACTCAGCAGTGTCACTTTAACGGCATGTCAAAAAGAGGTTCCCAAGACAGAGGAAATTCCTTATGTCATGGTGACGCAGCCGAATACGAATCATATCGATCAAAAAAGTTATGCAGGTGATGTTCAAGCCAAGCAACAAACCGCATTGGCATTTCGTGTTGGGGGACAAATTACCGAACGTTATGTTGATGTGGGTGATCGGGTCAAAGTCGGACAGGTTTTGGCTAAACTAGATGTCAAAGACGCACAATTGCAAATGAACGCTGCCAAAGCGCAATTGCAAAGTGCTGAAGCAGCAGCAAAAATTGCGGCTCAAGAATATCAGCGTTATCAACAGTTATTACCTGTCAATGCAGTGAGTCGCTCACAATTTGATGCGGTGAAAAATCAGTATGAATCTGCTCAAGCAGGGTTACAGCAAGCGCGTTCTAATTATGAAGTGTCTTCAAATCAAACCGGTTATAACCAACTTATTTCGAATAAAAATGGCGTGATTACTCAACGTCAAATTGAAATTGGACAAGTAATTGCGGCAGGTCAACCTGCCTATCAACTCGCAATTGAAGGTGAGCGAGAAGTCGTGTTTGGCGTACCTGAGCAGGCCGTCAGTACCATTAAAGTCGGGCAACCTGCTTGGGTCACTTTGTGGTCTCAGCCAGAAGCACGTTTTGCGGCAAAAGTCCGTGAAGTGTCACCCGCTGCAGACCAATCGCGAACATTCACCGTGAAAGTTTCATTGCTTGAAGGGCAATCGAGTATCCAACTGGGGCAAAGCGCTCGGGTATTCTTTGTCGCAAATGAAAATAATGTATTGAGTGTGCCTCTATCCAGTGTCACTGCCAATAATCAACAAGCCTATGTCTGGGTCGTGAATAGTAATCAAACTTTACGTAAAGTCCCAGTGACGTTGGGTACTTATGGGCGTGACAGTGTGCCTATTCTGTCAGGTCTAAAAGCTTCAGATTGGGTTGTGGTTGGTGGTGTGCATCTATTACGTGACCAGCAAAAAATTCATCCTGTAGATCGTGATAATCGCGCAGTCACGGTTAAAACAGGAGGTTAAGCATGAAATTTAACCTTTCAGAATGGGCACTTAAGAATAAGGGAATTATTCTGTATTTTATGCTGTTACTCGGCATTGTCGGAATTATGTCTTATTCCAAGCTCTCTCAGAGTGAAGACCCACCCTTTACCTTCAAAGTGATGGTAGTACAGACCTATTGGCCAGGCGCAACCGCACAGGAAGTTGCAACGCTGGTGACAGATCGTATTGAAAAAGAACTGATGACCACAGGGCAATATGAAAATATTCGGGCATATTCACGGCCTGGGGAATCTATGGTCACGTTTATTGCTAAGGATTCCTATCGTTCTGAGCAGATTCCTGACGTTTGGTATAACGTGCGTAAAAAGGTCAATGACATTCGCCATCAATTGCCCAATGGCGTGCAAGGCCCATTTTTTAATGATGAGTTTGGCGATACCTTTGGCAATATCTATGTTTTAACGGGTAAAGATTTTGACTATGCGGTAATGAAAGAATATGCCGATCGTTTGCAACTACAACTGCAACGGGTCAAAGATGTCAGCAAGGTTAATTTGGTGGGTCTACAAGATCAGAAGATCTGGATCGAATTATCCAATACCAAAGCTGTTCAGCTCGGTGTCCCTGTCACAGCCATTCAGGAAGCGATTCAGAAGCAAAATGATATGGCAGGTGCAGGTTTCTTTGAAACAGGTACAGACCGTATTCAAATCAGAGTTAGCGGACACTTACATAGTGTCGATGACCTGAAAAAAATGCCGTTGTTGGTGGGCGATAAAACCATTCAATTGGGTGATGTTGCTGAGGTCTATCGCGGCTTTAGTGAACCTGCTCAACCACGTATGCGTTTTATGGGTGAGAATGGGATTGGTATTGCGGTGTCCATGCGTAAAGGTGGGGACATCATTGCATTGGGCAAAAATTTAGAAACCGAATTTAACAGTCTACAAAAAAGCTTACCTTTGGGCATGAAACTGCAAAAAGTTTCAGACCAACCTGTTGCAGTACAACGTAGTATTCAAGAGTTCTTAAAAGTTTTAGCTGAAGCGGTCATTATCGTTTTATTGGTCAGTTTCTTCTCACTCGGTTTTCGTACAGGGCTTGTTGTTGCATTGTCGATTCCATTGGTTTTAGCAATGACCTTTGCTGGAATGAGTTTATTTGATGTCGGCTTACATAAGATCTCATTAGGCGCATTGATTCTTGCGCTGGGTTTGTTGGTCGATGATGCCATTATCGCCGTGGAAATGATGGCGATTAAAATGGAACAGGGTTACAGCCGATTAAAAGCGGCAGGTTTTGCATGGCAAACCACAGCTTTTCCAATGCTCACAGGTACATTGATTACCGCAGCAGGTTTCTTGCCAATTGCCACGGCACAATCTGGAACAGGTGAATACACACGTTCTATTTTCCAAGTCGTGACGATTGCATTGATCGTTTCATGGATTGCTGCTGTTTTATTTGTTCCTTATTTAGGTGAAAAATTATTACCTGATTTCACCAAACAGAATCAACAAGCGGCATGGTATTTACGTTTATGGGCAAGGTTACGCAAGCAACCTGCACCAGTGGTTGAGTCGCATGGTCAGCATCACGATCCTTATCAATCCAGGTTTTACCAGTCTTTCCGTAATGTGGTGGAAATCTGTATTACCTATCGTAAAACGGTAATTGCTATTACGGTGGGTATCTTTGTGTTGTCTGTTGCGATGTTTAAGTTGGTACCGCAACAATTCTTTCCCCATCGAATCGTGCTGAAATTTTAGTGGATTTAAAGCTGGAAGAAGGGGCTTCCCTAACGGCGACAGAACAGGCAGTACATAAGGTAGAACAATTTCTATCCAAACAAAAAGGGATTGATAATTATGTCGCTTATGTTGGAACAGGTTCACCACGTTTTTACTTACCTTTAGACCAACAACTCCCACAAGCCAGTTTTGCCCAATTTGTAGTCTTGGCTTCTTCTCTTGATGATCGTGATGAAATCCGTCGTTCTTTAGAGACACAAATTAAGCAGTTGTTGCCTCAGGTTCGTACTCGTGTGTCCTTACTGGAAAATGGCCCGCCTGTGGGTTATCCATTGCAGTATCGGGTCTCAGGTGAAGATCTGGCAACGGTTCGGGCAGAGGCACAAAAAGTGGCTAAGGTGCTGAGTGAAGACCCAAATACCACCAATGTGCATCTGGACTGGGGTGAACCAAGCAAGATTATCGCCATTGACATTGATCAGGACCGTGCTCGTCAAATGGGTGTTTCCAGTGTTGATTTAGCTAATTTCCTAAACGCTTCTGTGACAGGGGCGGTGATGAATCAATATCGTGAAAAACGTGAACTCATTGAAATTCGTTTACGTGGTGATAAGTCAGAACGTGTTGAAGTGGCTTCGTTAGCAAATTTAGCTGTGCCAACCACCAAAGGAACCACTGTACCTCTAGCGCAAATAGCAAAAATTGAGTCACGTTTTGAAGAAGGTCTGATTTGGCATCGTAATCGTCTACCAACGATTACAGTCCGCGCGGATATTCGAACCAATTTACAACCTGCAACAGTGGTTCAGCAATTGGCAGACAAAATGCAAGCTTTACGTGCTGATTTACCCAATGGTTACTTAGTGGAAGTCGGTGGTACGGTTGAAGAGTCTGCAAAAGGTCAAAATTCGGTGAATGCAGGCATGCCATTATTCTTGGCTGTGGTGATGACTTTGCTGATGATTCAATTACGTAGTATGTCACGCGCAACGATTGTTTTGCTGACCGCACCGCTTGGCCTGATTGGGGTGGTGGCGTTCCTGTTGTTGTTCAATAAACCGTTTGGTTTCGTGGCCATGCTCGGAACCATTGCCCTGTCTGGCATGATCATGCGTAACTCGCTGATCCTGATTGACCAGATTGAGCAGGACATTCAGGCAGGGCATGAACCGTGGGACGCGGTGATTGGTGCCACCATGCGCCGTTTCCGCCCAATTGTGTTAACCGCACTTGCCGCAGTACTTGCGATGATTCCATTATCACGCAGTATTTTCTTTGGTCCGATGGCGGTTGCGATTATGGGCGGCTTGATTGTAGCCACCTTGTTGACCCTGTTTTTCCTGCCTGCACTCTATGCGGCGTGGTTTAAGGTCAAGAAAGCAACACATCTATCGTAATTATTTTGTGAATAAAGGTGCGAAATATTGAAAATTTTAATATAGTAGCACCTATATTTTAAGACCAAAAAATAATTGAATTTCATTGCATGACTGTTTTGGCAAAATGCGGTGAATGAGGTGATCTAGAGCATGGGGCAAGACAGTATTGAGCAGCATCGCCGCTATGTGGCGATATCTTATGTGTTCATGTTTCTTGCATTATTTACAATCGTGTTTGCAGTGTTTGCGTATCTGCTGGCACGAAAAGTTGCGACTGCGAATAATGCTGAAGTATGGATACACGCGCATGCACTGTGGATTATGCGTAATGTGCTGCTGTTTATTCTGATGGCTTTCTTTGCTGCCCTGTGGTTTATTCCACTGTTCTTTTTTGTCTGGAACAGCGCCCTCTGGGTGACCGCCATGACGGTTGTGGGTGTGGTGTTTAGCTCGATTGCATGGCTATTTCTGTTGAATGCATGGCTGAAAGGTATTGCCAGATACTTTAGAAATAAAGCGGTTTTCTAAATTTATCGCTTTTTTTATCACAATCACTCTTGTAAACGTATTGTACAGGCCCTATTAAGGCTTTGTTGACTTTAGAAATAAAATGTCAGCAGAGCCTATTTGTTTTTTCAAGTTTGAATAAATTCCGTGAGGAGCATCGCCAACCATGGCTAAACGTGATTATTATGAGGTTTTAGGCGTTTCGAAAACCGCAAGTGATGATGAGATTAAAAAAGCCTATCGTAAGTTGGCGATGAAGTATCATCCAGATCGTAACCCAGATAACGCTCAGGCGGAAGAAAAGTTTAAAGAAGCAGCAGAGGCTTACGAAGTACTTTCTGATGGCGAAAAACGCAGCATGTATGATCGTGCTGGTCATAGTGCCTTTGAGGGTGGTTTCGGTGGCGGTGGTGGTTTTAGTGCGGAAGACATCTTTAGCCAGTTTGGTGATATTTTTGGTGGTGCTTTCGGTGGTGGTGGTCGCCAGCAACAACGCCAGCGCCGTGGTTCAGACCTCCGCTATGTGATGGAATTGACGCTTGAAGAAGCAGTCAAAGGCGTGAAAAAAACGATTACTTTTACTGCACCAGCGCCGTGTGAAACATGTGATGGTAAAGGTTCTAAGAATCCAAATGATGTGGAAACCTGTCGTACCTGTCATGGTGCTGGTCAAGTACGTATGCAGCAGGGTTTCTTCTCGGTTCAACAAACTTGTAGTACTTGCCGCGGTCAAGGCAAAATCATCAAGAATCCATGTAACACCTGTCATGGTTCAGGCGTTGCAGACCGCCAGCAAACGCTTGAAGTCACTATTCCTGCAGGTGTGGACAATGGCGATCGTGTTCGCTTAACAGGTAAAGGTGAAGCGATTCGTGATGGTCAGGCGGGTGATTTATACGTTGAAGTCGTAGTTCGTGAACATGAAGTCTTCCAACGTGACGGTGCAGACCTGTATATGGATGTGCCTGTCAGTATTGCAGATGCTGCATTAGGTAAAGAAATCGAAATCCCGACGCTGGATGGTCGTGTCAGCTTAAAAATCCCAGAAGGTACTCAAACAGGTAAGCTATTCCGCTTACGTGGTAAAGGTGTTCGTCCTGTACGTAGCAGCATGGTCGGTGACTTATTGTGCCGTATCGTGGTAGAAACACCTGTGAATTTAAACAGTCGCCAACGTGAATTGTTGAAAGAATTACAAGCGTCGTTAGATGGTGATGGTCATGCTGCATCACCAAAGAAAAAATCTTTCTTTGATCGCTTGTTTGATTAATTAGCATCAATAAAAAACCTGCTGCGGCAGGTTTTTTTATGGGAATTTTTTAGCGTAGACACAGAGTTTTGCTATAGTAGCTCAATTGTTTAAATAAAAGACTAGGAAAAATTATGTCGACTTCTCCACGCATTGGAATCTTGGGTGCAGGCGGACGCATGGGGCGTATTCTGATTCAAGCAGTACAACAAGCAGGCTACCAACTGGCAGCAGCTGTTGAACGTCCAGAAAGCAGTTTGGTGGGTGCAGATGCAGGGGAACTTGCAGGGATTGGCAACATCGGCGTCAAGATTGTGGGAAGTTTAAGTGAAGTTTTAAAAGACTGTGATGTCGTGATTGATTTCACTGCGCCTGTTGCCACTGAACAACACTTAAAGTTATGCCGTGAGGCAGGTGTTGCAATGGTGATTGGCACCACAGGGATGTCGGATGAACAAAAGGCTTTCTTAGATGAAACCGCAACACAGACTCCAGTCGTTTATGCTGCTAACTATTCAGTTGGTGTGAATGTTTCAATCAAATTATTAGAGCTTGCAGCGAAAGTGTTTGGCGATACCGTTGATATTGAAATCATTGAAGCACAT